>DAOUUT010000079.1 GCA_030668025.1 Promethearchaeota archaeon | reverse complement strand
TTTTATATCATGAAAAAGAGGATTCAATTCTAATTCTAACAAGGAAGTTTTACCTGAAAGAATGTCATCCTTAATAATTTCGATCTTTTTATTTAACTCTTCTGATAAATCTATGTTTTCTGTCATTTGCTTTCCTTCACAATTTTAGGGTTGAAAATTGTCGATACTTCGCTTTTGCCAACTCTAGCGACTCCAATTAACTTATCGGCAAGTAAATATAATGGATTTGAAGATTTTGGTAGAAACATTAACATTTGAATGGCATTATCTTCTATCGTTGTTTTTATCATTTGATACGAAGCTTCGGAATTCTTTTCGTCTAAAAACATTCCTGCTTCGTCAAACATACATAATGGCGAGGGTTTGATCTCTTGAAGCGATAAAATTAAGCTAATAGAAATCATCGAAATTTGACCTCCACTTAACGCGGTACAAGATTTTAACTTATCCTTAGAGATGGCGGCTTTAATATCTATTCCCAATTCTTCAAAATTTCCTATTAAATCCAGAGTACAATATGCTTTAATGTTTGCGGAAATAAATTTTTGATTAATTTTTAAATTTAAGTCTTTTAATACTAATTTAAATTTGTTATAATACGTTTCTTCTAGTTTATTTTCAGTTTTTATCGCAGCTTTTATATCTCTTTCTATGTCTTTCTGATTTTTAGTGATTTCTTTTAACCCCGTTAAAATCTGTTCTTTTTCTATTAAGATCGAATCGTCAACATCTAAATAATTCAACAGCTTTTTGGCGATAATTAGAATGTCTTGGTTAATTTCCTCTATTGAACGAACAACCATTTTTTTTTCTGAAATTAAGGGCTCAATTTCAGAATTGATGCGTTCTAAATCGTTTTTCTTCGCTCCCAATTCAAGTTTTATAGAAGATAGCTTAAAACTTTCTTGCTCCAAGCTTAATTTTATTTGAATATGCATTTTATCGATTTCGCTCTTATCTCTTTGAATTACAATTTTTTGGTCTTGTAACCTTAAGATATTAGCGTCAACCTTGTTAATCTCTTCATCAATATCGTCTAATTTTTTATAAATTTCAAATGCTTTTTTATCCGAATTTTTAAAATTTTCTTTTTTTGAATCGAAATCTTTTTTTAATATTCTTAATTCGTTTTTATTGGGGTTTATCCTTACATCAATATCCTTTAGCGTTCCTAGATTGCTATCTAATTTCGAATCCCATTTTTTTAATTCATTATTTAAATTGTTTAGTTCGATAGGAATTTCCTTTATCCTTTCGTTCCATTTAAAAAATTCGGGTTCTTTTTGCGATTCTAACTCGATTATTTTTTTTGTTATATCTTCAATTTTCTTTTTTGTCTCCGTAATATTTTGTTCCAGCGAATAAACTAAATTATAAAACTGATTTTTTTTTGAAGTCAGCCTTTCTTTTTGTTTGAAATTGTATAAAAGGTCGTTAAACGATTCTTTTTTTCTGAAAATCTCACCTTGCAACTTATCTAACTGTGATTGTTTTACTTTTAGCTCTAAAATATTGTCGTTTAGCGATTTAATTTCTTTTTCCAAGAGATTTGATTGTTCTTTTTGAGTTCCTGGACTTAATAACCCTTTAAGCCTTCTTATAAATGGACTTTCGTATGCGTATTTGTATGATATAATTTGTTTTCCTTTTAAAGTCACACACTTACCTTTGAAATTATGGATTTTATAAAGTTCTTTTGCGGAGTGGTAATCCTTGACTACAACACAATTTTTAATTTTTGAATAAATTACTTTTTGGACGTCTAAATCACCACCAACAACTTTAATTAATTCTGCTAAATAGCCAATTACGCCCTGCGCTATAATCTTTGGTAATGGAGCAACTCTAACATCCTTAGGTATATATATGTTGCAATAAGCATTATATTTCTTTTTTAATTTCTCTACTAAATTTAGAGTATCCCAATCGTTCGCAACAAAGCTATTAAGTAACCTTTCTCCCAAAACTGATTCAATAGCATAGCTTAACTCGTCGTCGTATTTTAAAAATTCAATTATTGGGCCTTTAACTCTATCATCTAATTCTCTTTTCGTAATTTCCTCTTTAAGAACGTTAATATTAGCTGAAAGAACAATTTTACGTTCTCTTAACGCAGTTTGGAGTAACTTGAATTTTGTAATATTTTTTGTTTTTTCATATTCTAACTGTTCCACTTCAGATATTAATTTGAATAAGCTTACGGTTACTTTCTTAAGGTCTTTATCGAGTTGGGTCAATAAATCGTTTGTAGGATTTTCTAAAAACCATCTATTCTTTTCTAGTTTGTAATCTATGTCAGTCAAACTCTGAAAAATATCATTGATGTCTTTTTTAATATTTTTAATATTGTTTTCATTGTCTTGGATTTTCCTAACATTATTTTCCTTCTCATAGGTTGACTGGTTATATTTTTCTAAAAAAACTTGATTCTCTTTAATCTTTATCGTAATTTCATTTTGTTCTTTAATTAATTTATCAATTTTGTTTTTAATTGAAATTTTCTTCTTTTTAACTATGTCGACCTCACTTACTATGTTTTGCCTCTGTTTCTCTAGCTTTTCTATTATTTTTTCATATTCAGAGATTTTTCCAGATAAGACGTCCAATTCTTGCTTTACTCTTATTTTTTCATTATGCGATGCATCTATTTTATGAACTAATTCTTTTTTTCTGTAATTTAATTCTCCTACTTTTTTTGACGAACTAATAAGGTTGCTATCTATTTCAGAAATCTTTTTCTCTTTTTCTTTAATTAAATTTCGATACTTGTCAATTTCATTGGTAACTACATTTATTTGATCTTGACTTTTTTTGACATTTAACTCGAGAACCTCAATTTCTTTCTGAAGCTTGCTCTTATTTGCCCATAATAGTTCATCGTTATACTTTTTTCTAATTTCGAGTAGTTTATTTTTCTCATCTAATCGTTCTAATTTTGGCATTAAGAAGTCGAGGTTTATATTTAAAGAGTTTTTCCGCGTAATTAAAGATTTAAACTCTGTGTTTAATGTAAATACGCTATTTTTTTGTTGTAAAATCTCCTCTCGTAATCCTTTAAGCCCAATTCCCTCTTCTAAAAAGGAGCATAGTTTGATTGGTTTTAAACTTTTAATAGTATCGATTTTGCCTTGACTTACAAATGCAAATTGATTATCTGGATTAATTTCTAACTTTGATACAAGTTTTTGAATTTCAATTACGTGAACTTTTTTGAAATCCTTATCATCTTTTAACTGAATCTCAAAAGATGGAGATTTTCCTCTTATTACTGTTCTTCTTATTTTAACTACTTCACTATGGTGTTGAATATGAAGTTCCACCATAGCGTGATTTTGTCCATCTCTTATAAAATCAGACCATTTCTTATAGCGCTCGTCTCTTTCGTTACTACCTAAAGCAAATTTAATTGCTTGAAAAATTGAGGTCTTCCCGCTCCAATTCGGACCGACTATTAAAATAAAGCGAGGTATATCTTGATTTTTCCGAATTAAGAAATCTACTTCGTCTCTTTGAAAAGATAAGAAATTCTCTAAAATAACCTTGCGGATAAAAACATTATTTTTTATCGCTTGACTTTTATCGTTTTCCTTAACTTTTTTTATAGAAGAAACAGTCGTTTTTTCTCATCCCTTATTTATCTTTTTCCAAATGCTCGTTTTAAATTGTCAATACGCTTTTTAGCCTTTTCTAGATTAATTTGAGCCATCTGGGGACTATCGTTTAAAACGAAAGAATATTTGGCTAAAATCTTTCTATCATTATCTTCTAACGGTTCTTGCTTATTCAACTTGTCTATTATAAGTAAAAGCTCGCTATAATTTTTAGAAGCTGCGCTTTCGTACAATTGACTTAGCATAAAATCTGAAATTCTTTCTTCTTTTATCTGGTTTATTAAATTCTGGATATCATTGGTATTCATTAGCTCATCTTTTTCTTTCGTTGAAATTTTATTAATCAAATTTTGTTTGTTGCTAGTTCCTCCATATAGAACTTCCCTTTCTGTAATTGTTTCGAGATGTGAGGGTAAAAATTCACCAGATTCTATTAAATCAATTAAGATGTCTGTAATCTCGTTGCTTGCTTCGTTTAACTCAGAATTAAGGAAATGTTTAAATATACCCACTCTCAATAATAGGTTTAAATCTTTAACTTCCCAATTACTGGTGTATTCTACTAAGGTTTTAATATCAAAAACGATTTTTGGATTTTTTTCTGAAAAGTTTCTTAAAATAGTTTCCCTTTCGATTTTGTCTAACAAAGGGATTTTTATGAACAAATCAAAGGCTTCAAAAATCAATCTTGAATTTTCTTCGATTTCTTGAAATTTATCGTTAACCCAGATTAAAATTAGCCCCTCTTTTATGAGTGACTTCTTTTCTTTAAAAGAAACTAAAAAGAGTTCTAATAGATTTTTTTCTTTTAATAAAGCCTCAGAAAAATTATGTTGATTAATCACCAACAATCTTTTTATTTTGTTTTCTTCTTTTTTAATTTCATTTATCTGTAGTATTTTACCATTTTCGATTTCTTTTTTTATTAATATTTCTGTATTCTTAACAATATTTTCTAGAATGGATATGAAGTTGCTAAAAAAATCTTCAGGGGACTTGACGATTTCCTCTTGATTTAATTCAATAAAATCCAAATAATAGTTATTTGAAATTAATTTTAAATAATCAGTAATATCAGTTCCAGAATTTATGTTAATTAGAAGGGTGCCTTTTGGCTGTATAAATTTAGCATAACTCTGAACAATTGACTCCTCGTGGTTTGTCAACATTATTTTCATATAATTAATGATGTCATTATATTTATCGCGATAGAAAATATCGTCTCGATCAATATCTGTCGTAATTAATCGATAGTATTTAGAGAATCTTAATTCGTTATCTGAACGTTCCATAGAGAATTTCATCTACTTGTTAAATAATTTTTTTGAGTATTATTTTCATGACAATTATCACATATATATTTAGCGATAGCTCATCACCCGACAAAAATAGATACATTAAAATATCCGAATTTAAAATATATACTTCTTAGTTATTAAATTCAATAAGGAAGTATATTAAAATCAAATAGAGTAAAGGAATTTATAATAATATTGATAATAAATAAAAGAATAGAAAATTTATTTTTTTTAAGTGCTTTATTTCTTCCCTTCTACCCCATAGAAGCAAAAATAGCCGCCTTCTAAATCGTATTGTGAAAATAAGTCACAACCGAAACAGTTGCAGCCATGATCTTCAACTTCTGACATTGGTTTTGTTGTTTTTCCCCGTGCGCAGAAAAGAGCGTGTGGTTCAAACTCATTTAATTTGTTCGGCTTAAACGATGGGCAAGGGCCACAGAAGCGTCTACAAACATTCATTGACTCTTCTGTATCCGGTACTGGTTTTGGCATCTCTTCTAATTCACCTTATCGGTTAATAATTTTTATTAGTTTTATAATCCTTATTAATAAAGAGTTTAAACTCTTGTTTTATTATGATTGTATTAGAAGTAGCCAATTAAACTTTTAAATATTGTATTTATAACTTATTAATTTTGGATAAGAATGATCATAACCTTAGGCTTTCATTATATTTAATATAGGAGGGTGCGATTTATGTTAAATTAAATAAGATGTAATGCTTGCTTTAAAATATCTAAATTTTTAACAAGTTCTTCCTTAAATAGATGATAATACGTAAATCTTTGTTTTTTATATCCTTGTATTAATCCTGCTACTACAAGTTTTCTTAAATGATGAGATATTGTCGATTGAGACTTATCTAATATAAGTTCTAATTCACATACACATCTATCTTGTTCCTTTAAAGCGTTAATAATGATCAACCTTTCTTTGGACGCTAAAGCTAATGTGAATTTCTCAATCTCCTCAAATGTTTTATTTTCTTCTAAATCTTTCCCCAATTTTAGCAAATTATTAAAGGAACTATTTGAGTTAGAGCATTCTTTACAAGCACATAACATTATCTTAATTTCTGATTCGCGTTTTTCTTTCATAAATAAAATTCCTTTTTATATTTTTTACAAAATACTTTTATCCTACACATAAAAATAAATCGATAAATATAAATTTATAACATTTTGAATTATCTTAACACCTAAATCGACAACCTTAAATTTGAAGTACAACTTTTTTCAAATAATATATATTAAATCTTAAAAGAATGAAGTAGAAATGAAATCAGAAGAACCAAAAAAAGAACAAAAAAATATTAGTTATTTTGAAAAATTTCTTCCGTTTTGGGTTGCATTATGTATACTAGTGGGAATTATTCTTTCTCAGCTCACCCCTGAAATAAGCGAAGCCATTAATTCTTTACAAATAGGAGGAATTTCTATTCCCATTGGAATCTGCTTATTCCTAATGATGTATCCAGCTATGTTGAATCTTCAATTTTCTGAGTTGAAAAAATTAGGTAAAAACCCAAAACCAATTATATTAACGCTTATATCTAATTGGGTTGTTGCTCCTTTCGTAGGATTGGCAATGGCAAATATTTTTTTACCTGGATATGAACAGCTAATAGTTGCTATCATCCTTCTAAGTTCAAGCCCCTGTACAGCTATGGTTCTAATCTGGGGTTGGATGGCAAGAGGGAATCAAGAACAAAATGTAATTAATACTAGTTTAAATACAATAACTATTATAATCGGTTATGTTCCTTTAGTCGCATTATTAACCGGCATTAAAAATATTCCTATAGATATCTTGCTTTTGTTGATTTCTTTGGTGATTTTCATTGGTTTACCATTATTAATTGGCATAGTTAGTAAAAGAATTATTATTTCAACAAAAGGAGATGCTTGGTTTAACGATGTCTATAGACCAATTGTAGGTAAAATTTCGATTGTAGCACTACTAACGACTTTAGTTGTTCTTTTCTCATTAAATGGAAATGTCTTGATAAATAACCCTGATCTATTGCTATTAATTTCTATACCTCTTTTAGTAGGATTTGGAATTGTAGTTGGTTTTAATATAATAATTACAAAACTCTTTAAGTTGAAATATGAGGAAGCAGTTATTACAGTTATAATAGGGTCTTCAAGTCATTTTGAAATTGCTATTGCTACTGCAATTGCTATGTATGGAATTGGCTCTATTGCGGCGTTAGGGACAACAATGGGGTTATTCTGGGAAGTACCTGTGATGCTAGCCATAGTTTACTTAGGAAGGTATCTTAAAAAGCGAGGATTTTGGAAATCCAATTGAGTTTTAAATAATTTTTTAGTTTTGAATAAAAAAATAAAAAAATACTGTAATAGGTCTGAAAATAATGGCTGTAGCTTTTATGCGTAAATTAGAGGAAGAACCAGAGACTTACGATTCGAAGTTTACTTCACTTACGAAAGGGGTGAATGTTAATGTTCATAGCTGGGTATTGGATCAAATTCAATCAGATCAATCAATTTTAGAAATTGGATCTGGGACGGGTTCATTAGCTTCAAAAATGGTTTCAAAAGGAAATATTGTAGTTGCAATTGATAATAACATTCAAATGATTAATTATGCTAAGCAGAAATACTCCGATACTTTAGAAAATGGTTCGCTATTGTACCGATTAGGTTCATTTACGGATTTACCCGTTGAAAAGAGATCGTTAGATTTAATTGTCAGCACATTTCTATTATCAGAACTTCGCCCGTTAGAGCAACAAATATTTCTTAGAAACGCCTGGAAAGCACTAAAACCAAATGGCCGGTTGATATTAGCCGGAGAGTTTGTTCCTTCAGGTTTTTGGAAGGTAAGTTTTAAAATAAAAAGGTGGTGGTTCAAAAAAAAACTGCGCCGTCTTCGTTTAAAAAGTACATTTTTAGTTAAATGGTTTTTCAATTATATTGAACCATTAGGTTTTAAGATCGGAAACCAAAAGAAGTGGAAGCACGGTTCAATTCAAGCAATTGAATTGTTAAAAATTGACGATAACGGAGAAGATGAACCCGATTATTATCGTCCTAAAACAAAGAAGTTTAAAGGACTTGTTTCGCAATTAAGAATTTACCGATGTCTTTTTACTGGGCAGATAGATAGAGTTCCAATAGAACCAGGAATATATAAATCTGGTAATCCCAATAACAATTCTCCTATTATCGTAACGGCTAATTACGACTATACTTACATAAAATTAATGCGCGATTTACATGGTATTGACGCGTGGGTTTTATGTTTGGATTCTAATGGTATTAATGTATGGTGCGCTGCTCGAGGAGATGATTTTGGCAACAAACAGCTACTAGAAGCCATTGAAGCAACAGATATTCTTGTAGTTTCCGAGAAAAAGACCTTAATTCTTCCCCAACTCTCAGCAGGAGGGATTGCTATACCTCAATTACCCGAAAAATTTCCTTTCAAAGTAAAATACGGCCCTGTTTGGTCAAAAGATTTAAAGCAATTTTTATCCGAGCGACCAGTTCGAAAACCAGATTCTATGAAACTTGCCAAATTTACTTTGACTCATCGAATTCGTGCTGGAATCACGCATACTACGTTTTTATTCCGAAAAATCTTTTTAATTCCGATAATGGCAATTTTACTTTCTTTTATCGCCTTGAATAACGTCGCTATCATATGGTGGCTTGGAGAATTAGTAATATGGATTATTCTCTCAAATGCAATAATATCAATCTTCTTTCCACTCTCTAAATTTACCCGTAAATTTATTGTTAAATCTGTATTTTTTGGATGTTTTAGCATATTTTTTATAGGGGCTATTTCTTGGATATTTCATAGTTCATATCTATATTTACTCTTGAACTTTGTTGTATATTTCTGGATAACATTCTTTTCCACGATGTCATTTAGCGGTTCTACGATGTCAACCAGCCCAAAAGAAATTCAAGCAGAATATCCTGTTTTTAGAAAAATAAATCGTACTCTAATAATTTTAGTTGTAATTCTATTAGGAATAAATATAATATTTTTTATGTTAAATATAATAAATTAAAAAAAAAATCATAAATCTGATAAAAATGACAGAATCAAATCAAAATTCATGTTGTAGTGATGGTACTGATAAAGTACAAAATATATTAAATGTTCTTGGGATTAGAATTCTTATTAACGAGCCATTATGTACTGGTTGTGGGCTATGTGCCGAAGTATGCCCTTTTGGTCTACCTAAACAAAGTGATAATGGAAAATATGAAATAAAGAATCCAGAACTCTGTACTGAATGTAGTGCTTGTCAAAGAAACTGCCCTACTCATGCTATTATTATGCAAGAGCATGTAGGATGTGGATGTTTATGGAACGCGCGAAGACAGGAAAAAAGCAAAGGAAACAGTTGTAATTGCTCATAAAAACAAATATAAAGTTCAAATTAGATTAAATTTGATAAGAACTATGACGCAACAACACGATAATAAATTAAAAGTAGATATTTACGTTCCTTTAGACGCATGTGCATGCATATGGGACGATTTTATGAATCGGATGTTTGAAATACTTACTCCTTATATGAAAAATATTGACTATAATACAAAAAACTTGAACTCCGAAGAAGCCCGCAAATTAAAGCTACACGGGAATTGCGTCGTTATTGACGGAAAAAAGAAATTTAGTGCTTCCTATTTACTTAAAAAAGAATTGCCAAATTTACTTAAGGAAAAAAATTTAATGTAGATCTTTATTTTAAAATAAATTTTGTGGAGGTTAAAAAAAATTAAAAAAATCAATTTTGAAATTAGCATACCTACTAAGGGGCTACAACAAGGAAAAAAATATACCGTTTACATTAAAGATAACGCTTCATTTATCGAAGCCTTAGCGATGGTTGATAAAATAGAGAAGGAAGTCCCTAAGGAATCTATATTTCCTATAAATGAGGGGTACATTCACAATTATCTTCAGCTGTTTGTAAATTTCGAAGATAATTCTATATATGACGATGTAGGAATTTATGCTTATGGTCCTGACGAAGATGGAATTATGCGTAGATTTAACCCAATTCGAGAAAACATAGAATTTAACCTATATCCAGATAGTGTAATCCAATTACAACCAGATGTTGGGTGCTGATGAGAAAAAGTGAAAAATAGACTTGATATCGGAAATTTTAAGACATTTATTCGTAAAAAATACGGAAAAAATAATGAGTTTTTTGCCCACTATTTTAAGAAATACGAAACTTAATAATTTGGATGAGATCTTTCAGTAAATGATGGTGAAAGATGGACATTAGGAAGGCCTCCTAATATTCTACAATAAAAAACATGAAATTTGTCAACACAAATGTGAAAACAAGCTAAATTAAGATTGGAGAAGAGAGATGATTGAAGTTTGAATAAAACTAAATTAATTGTTCTTTGTACGGGAAATTCAGTACGCAGTCAAATGGCAGAAGCTTTTTTAAAAAGATATGCGAGCAAGCGTTTTGACATCTATAGTGCGGGATTTGTGCCTAAAGGAGTTAATCCTTACACAATTAAAGTTATGGAGGAAATTGGCTATGATATGAGTAGCCATCATTCAAAATCGTTAAACCAATATCTCGATAAAATTCATTTTAAAATTGTAATCACGGTCTGTCAAAAAGCGGAAGAAATGTGCCCTATTATTCCCGGTGTGGAAATTAAATTATTTTGGCCTTTTGAAGACCCTGCTTCGTTTGAGGGCACAGAGAATGAAAAACTTATCAAATTCAGAGAAATTCGAGATAAAATACATGAACACGTTAAATTATGGCTAAAAGAAAGAGGAATTGTAAATTATTAATTTTAAATATGAAATTTAAAAAACTGATCTTAATTTAATAACTCGATATTAAATGGATTTCTTCTCTCATTTTTTAATTGGAATATTGATTAGCATTTTCACTCTGAATAAATTGAGTTTTAGTGTTGTCTTATACGCTGGTGTGATGTCTGTTTTAGCTGACTTTGACATCATTTTAGAACCATTACAATTAATAAAAAAATCAAATCTTTTAGCACATAAAGGAATTTCACATTCTTTTTCCTATGCGGCAATTATTACTGCGATTACAGGAAGTATATTTTCAATAATTACAGGTGAACAGTTCTTTCTAGCATGGTTAATCGGATTCTTATTTTATAGTTTGCACAATATACTCGATTTTCTTACAGCCTCCAAGATTCCGATTTTGTACCCATTTTCAAAAAAAAGATATCGATTTTTTATCGATAGGGCAATAAATATTTTCTTAGCAACTATATCTGTAAGCATTATATTGTTTTACTTTATAATTTTCTTCCTCTGGCCAGAGTTATATTTTTCACCTTTGGTATATTATTTTTTAGGTTTTTATGTCGTGTATTTTACTTATCGACTTTTAACCAAAATATGGGTCCAATTCAGATTACCTAAAAATATGTATTACATTCCAGGAATTATTCCTTTCACTTATTTAGTTTACGAAAATAAGAAATCAGAGGAAATTATATCATTTAAACTAATTAAAAAATTCCAATTTCGTTCGAAGAATTCTAAATTAATAGAATCTGAAATAAAACTGTTTTCCAATGAAATGAAATTGTTTGAAAAAGCAGTTTTGTTAAGTAAGAAATATCCTTTTTTTTCCAAATGGGAATTTATTACACCAATTATCGAGAAAGATGAAAAGAACATCATTGTGATATTATTTTTAGCTGAAAGTTTTATGTCAAATCATATGTACTCTCTTAAAATTGTATTTGATTTAGTTAAAAATAAAATTGTTAACGAGGTTGAAGGTTTCAATATAAAATATAACAGCTAATTATTCCGAATAAAACTTAAATTTTAGCTAAATAATTACCAACGATTCCAATATCTTAATGATTTCATTATATTTTAAAAAGCATATTATTAGAAAAAAAAAAATTAAGTTTTTTATAAAAAATGTTTGTAATAATATATACCAACTCGAAGGTCAAGGATATGCGAGATATCAGTATTTTGGCCACTATTTTAAGAAATACGAAACTTAATAATTTGGATGAGATCTTTCGTTAAATTATGGCGAAAGATGGATATTAGGAAAGCTTCCTAATATTCTACAACAAAAAACATGAAATTTATAAATATGTTGGTTTCAATTTGACTTCAATTAAGTAAATCAAGTTATTAAAATAAAATAAAAAAAAAAGAGATTTGTAATTAATTTTTGCTTTTACAATTTAATCATTAAATTCCCATCCGGCCCAATCAGGTAATTGATATACCCCCGTTGCTATTTCAGGAGGGTAAATTGAACCAAAGGAAGGTACTACGATTTTTGTTCCAGCTGCTTGCCATTGACAAAATAGAGTATATCCATACGGATATCCTTCCTGAACATCGTGACTTGCTGTGAAAGCACCGTTTCCACCTGCTCCTGGAAGAGGGTTTGCTGTTGTGATTGTTTCCAATGTCGTGACAATTATATCCGCGTCGAATGATTGGGCTTCTTCAATTGCCCAAGCGTACATGTTTATCGCATCGTAACTGCCTACTGCCGTATAAAGTGGTTCATGATCATATTCTTCTATATAAGCGTCCCAAAATGGTATGGATACAGCAGTTTTATTTGTGCGATGTAACGATTGTAATACAGTTTCAAATTCACAATTCTCATTAGAATCATCCCAGAACGAATCTAATTGGGATTGAACATCAATACCAATTACAACAAATCCGGGTTTTTGTGCCGCATAAGAACTCATCATCAGTATACCACCCTGAGCGGAAATAACAGGGATCAAAATTTGCGTATCATTGTTATTGATTGTTGTCATAAAACCATCCATTTCGCTCTGTGTAGCGGTGATCGGATAAGCTACCTTAGCAACTTCAGTTAAACCATAGAGGGGAAGATAAGATTCAAGCGCAGCGACCAGAGGCTCTGTCCAATCTAAGTCTTCGTAGAGAATACCAAATTTAGTTATCGGTTTGTCAGCATAATAGGGACCTGATAATGCGCCAGCATAATATGCTAAAAAGGCAATAATTTCTGCCCCTAAAGCGGATGAGTTAATAGGCATATTTCTAAAGAAATATTTGTATGTATCGTAATCGTCAAGGACATTCTGGCAAAAACTATCAGTAGCAGCGCCTGTACCGATAAATGGAATAGAAGCATCCATGACTTCCTCTAAATAGACTGCTAATGATTCAGTTCTGAATCCACCTGTAAGGAATTGGACATTCTTATAATTAATGATTCTTTCTGCAGCAGCAACGCCTTTGGCTGTATCGAGAGAAGGGTTAGATTCGTCAGTATCATCGGCTGTAATTCCAATGTAATATGTATCTCCGTCAACAACAATACCACCAGCTTCGTTAATTTCTTTTGCTGCTAATTTTGC
>DAOUUT010000196.1 GCA_030668025.1 Promethearchaeota archaeon | reverse complement strand
TTCTTCGTCCATTATTCATCAAGATAGTCGTATAATTTATCTATAATACAATAACCCAATATATCGTCTCTTAAATAAATTTGAAAAGGTAATTCCAAATTTCTATAAGGCTTTAAAATGTTGAGTAATATAATATGCTCTGGTTTTTGAAATTTTTCTTTGTATTCAACACCAACTCCTTCAGAATATTGATATTGTTGCAGCACAAAGTTTCCTCTAAACTCATTTTTTCTTAGAAACGAAATTATTTTATCGATGTCGTTTGGTTTCATTAAATTTTCTACGTAAGTGGTCCTTACTTCAAAATCAATACCCTCGCGTTTATTAACGAGATTAAAAGACTCAATTATAAGGTTAAGATTCATAAGATTTCCCGTAATTTTCCTTAATCTTTTCTTGTTTAGCGGTCCTTTCAAATCTAAAGCTATTCTTTTGACATATGGTAATAATTCAGATATAATTTGAGGATTCGTTCCGTTGGTATCTATACTGAGGTATTTTCCAATCTTTTTTATTTCTTTGCACAATTTAGGCAAATCTTTTTGAAGCGTAGGTTCTCCACCTGAAATGCTAACTCCACTTACCAACATATTACTTTTGATTTGTTCCAGCAATTCTGAAACTTCCATATCTTTTCCTACGCTTTCATGCAATAAATATTTATTATGACAAAATTCACAGTTTAAATTACAACCTACGGTGAAAATCACCATTGTAGATTTGTTTGGGATGTCTTTAGTTGATATATCTATAATTCCACCGACTCTCATTAATAACCAGCAATTTATTGTTTTGATTTAATTAATATGCCGTAGTATGATTTTTAAAATGCATATCAAATTTAAAAAATAATCTTTTATTTTAGAAGTTATTAGAAAATAAATTAAAATCTAAATGTGATGTAATTGGAAGGACAAGTTCATTTTGAAGATTTGGAATTTGAGTATGGCTATTCGTGCATGCCGGATAAATTACACTTCTATACTAAGGAAGAAAACGATTTTCGCATGGAAGTTCGCGAGTGGTGTAAAAATAATGTCGAACCTGTGGCTGAAAAGATAGATCGGGAGAGGAATATAGAATTAGCCGTAGAAGTTTTACGTAAAATGAAACCTTACTTGAATATTATAATCCCAAAAGAAGTAGGGGGTTTAGGGAAAGGAATTTTGTACCGAACAATCTTTGGCGAAGAGCTCACCGCTTTCAGCTACGCTCTTGCGGGAATCTTTGGCGCGTCTTCGTGCTTGTTTGCGGGACCAATAATAGAATTTGGAACTCCAGAGCAAAAAAAGAAGTACCTCTCAGGGATAGCTGACGGAACGAAAATAGGTGCTATTGGTATAACAGAACCCACAGGTGGTTCTGACGCAATTGGGGGGATGAGGTTAAAAGCGATAAGGGAAGGCGACCACTATGTTCTCAACGGAGAGAAATGTTTCATAACTAACGGTAGCGTTGCCGATTACATTTGTTTGTACGCAAAAACAAACGATCAAGTTAGAGCTCATCAAGGCATTACCGCATTCATTTTCGAAACTGATACTCCGGGATTTGAAGTTATTAAGGAATATAAGCATATGGGCCGTAGAGGGATGCCCAATTCTCATCTACGATTTAAAGATTGTAAAGTGCCAGCTGCAAATATTCTTTATAAAGAGAACGAAGGTGTGGATGTTTTATTATTCGGACTTGATGGTGAAAGAACATTTACTGCCTCTCAATACCTTGGTCTTGCTCGAAGCGCTTTAGAAGTAGCTTATAAGTATGCTCATAAGCGCGTTCAATTCAAAAAACCTCTCTATTCTTTTGAAGGAATATCTTTCAAACTTAGCGAAATGTTTATGGATATAGAGTTAAACAGGATGGCAATCGCGCAAATTGCAAGAATGCTTGATGATGGGCATAGCTGTAGAGCTTCTGTTGCGGCTGTTAAAGCTCGGATCGCTGACGCTACAGTGAGAATTACTCAAGACGCAGTTCAAATTGCAGGAGGCCTTGGATACTCTGAAGAATATCCTTTAGAGCGCTATTATCGAGATTCAAAGATCGGACAAATCTCAGCCGGCACATCGGAAATAATGAGATATATCATTACAAAGGAAATGATACGAATGTGGGGCAAATAGTAATCTACCCACTTAAATCAACTTTTAAAATTATTTTATTTTATCTTATTTAATAGAATTACGAGTATTCTTCTTTTATAAGTTTTTCAACCCTAGATAAAGGCAAAGAAAATGGTCCAATTGATTCCATTTTAAGAGAAGTTAAAGCCGCGGAGAATCTCAAGGATTCCTCAGGATTTTTAGTTATTCGAGAACCCAAATAACTGATAAATGCCGTGTCGCCTCTCCCCGTCCTTCCTATGCTCTTTTTATTTTTCCAAGGAAAAAAGTAAGACTTGTTATTAACACTTACATTGACTCCTTCTTCGTGTGTAATAAGAACTTCTTTCGGTCCCAATTCATTTAGTCGTTTTGCTGCTTTCGGTACTGAAGATATATTTGTAAGGACCTTCGCTTCGGTAGTGTCAACTTTTAAATAATTTACTTTTGATATTATCTCAATCTTTTCTTTTTCGGTTAAATCGTAATATAGTATTTTGTTATCCTTTAAGCCTCTAATAAATCCTTGTATATCAAGACCTAATTTGCCACTATATATTTCAGACAAATATTCTAACAGTTCTAAGTCGATTTCGCCCGCGAGAATCGGACCTATAACGAAATATTTCGTATCGATTTCAGGAATCTCTTCTTTAGTAAATGCTCCTGCAAAACCTAAAGGTTTGTAACTTCTAACTTCCATATTTTGAGATGAATACATATTTTTAATTCCTGATGTTTCTTTAGCAGGATTCGCAAAGTATTTAATATTGTTTTTATCAAAGATATCTAAATCTGGGAAATCTTCGCTTTTTAAACGCGTAATAATCGCGATCTTTAAATCCATTCGACTTCCAGCGATTCCCCCGTAGAAAACAGATCCTCCTAATGCTGATTTGCTTACTCCATCAATCTCTATAATATCTCTCGCAAAATGTCCAATTATAGTGATATCTGAAACAAATACTTCTCGAAGCATAATGACTGATATTAAGAAAATGTATAAGAAATTATCTATTTTGAATTAAAAGATTAAAATTCTTTAATTAATAAATTATAAAAAAAAGGAAATAATAAAACTTTCAAACATCTTTATTCATAAGCGAATAACGGGTTAATTTTTGAATTGTTAAAATAACTATCCAAAATTCTTTCTTCAATCTTATAAATACTTGAAGCGTCCGTTAAATAACAATTCCAATCGTAACATTTTCGGTCGTCTTGAAAAACTACGCCATGACTTATCGAATTCTGATTGCAATCGTGATATAACGCGTGGTATGTTCCACATTTTTCACATTTTAACACTATTTTTTTCACATCACCTTTTATTTTTGTGGGAATATTTTCCCAATTATTATAATATTGTGAAAGTACATTTAAAAACTTTATTATTTTTTTCATTTTTTTCTCAATATTTTAATTTATTCTTTAAAGAAAATTTAAATTTCTTAAAATTGTTTAATTTATATATAAATAAATGAACATAATTACAAAATTAGATTGGAAAGTTTCCTAATTTTTGAAAATTTTCACTAAAAAGAGTCTTAAATCGACAAAAACTTAAAAAACACTCCAATAAGATAAAAGAAAATAATATGGATATAACTAAGCGTTCTTTATGCGATATGAATATTAAAATATCAAATAATTAAGCGTTCTTTATGCGATATGAATATTAAAATATCAAACAAAGATTAATATAAATAATGAATAAACGAATGATGGAAATAATTAAAACCCTACCGCTTTTAATTGTCTTTTTAATCGCAACAATTTTCTCTGTTACGTTTCTGGCAACAGGAAACTTTAGTAATTGGGTTGAGTATCAAATTGTTATAACTATAATGGTTAGCTTAATTTTTATTACGGGCTTTTTTTTCTTTACTATTTTTCACTACATTATCCGGAAATAGAAATCTATTAGATTATTTTTCTATTTACTGATTTAATTATAGCGTTGGTTATGGCTTTGACTAAAACATTTGTACGATCAAAATCTAAGCGGATTTCTTTTGCGACTTCGATTTGAATAGCGTTAACTTTTCTGCTGTTTAAAAATTGATGCGTAATGTATCCTCCTGAATAGGATAGATTAAAATTTGTTAGGGCTAATCCATCGTCCAATACAAAAAATTTAGAAATTTCCTCTTGTAATTGAGCACAGCCCCAATATCTATTACAATCTTGCTCCTTTGAATTTTCAAGAAGATCAAGAGTTTTGCCAAAGATGTGGCCAAATATCACGTCAGGATATCCCTTGTAAGGCTTTGTAAACCCGTGAAAGTCTATTATCAAGGCTCTATTGTATTTTGAAACGCACTCTTGGGCATAATTATTTAATTGGTCTTGATAAGCGCGAAAAATATTTTGAGCTTCGGTAGAGGAATGATCATAGGCACTTTTTGAGTGAGATGGTCTATTTAAATCAATCTTACTTCTATGTATTTTACTTAAAATGTAATATATATCGATATTTTTAACTTTAAGTAAATCGATTAATAATTTTGCTATGAAGAAAGTGTTCTTGTCGGGAATTTTCATTCCAGTAACTTTGTTTGGTATCCTTTTTGGCTTTTTATAGCCTCCGTGAGGGCACGATAAGATTACCGGATCATTGCCTTTTTCGACTTCAAAATATCTACTTAAATCCATTCTATATAAAAAATTAACATCGAATTATAAAGTTTGATAAATTGCTAAGAAGTCCATAATTAAAGTTATTTAAGGTGTATTTTAAGCTTAAAGAGATTTGAATCTATTTATGTCGCTAATTGTTCTGAGCTTACTGTTAATCTCATTGCAGTTTATCATTGATATAATAATAAAAATTTTCATAACATTTTTTAAATTTGTTACTTTTTCTTTATTACATTTAAGTAAAATTAAATGTTACCATTTAACTAAGGTAAGGGATATAATGACTATTGACGATTTGATAAATTTTTTGAAGAAGAAAGGTTTTAGAGACACTTTAGAAGTCCTTATTCAATTTAAAGGTCACAAAACTGACAAACATACTTTTTACAACGAATTGAATAAATTTAGCTATTATAATTCGTTTTTCCGGGTAAAAGAAGACTTAATTAACAAAGGTCTCATCACAATTGAACTTAATAACAAGAAAAAGTATGTTAAACTGACCGATAAGGGATTAGATGTATACAATAAGTTAGTCGAAATTAATAACATGATAAATAATAAATAATGTAGACTTTGTTTTGTATGTAAATCTCAAAAACCTAGTTAACATTTTTTTTATCTTTTTAGTTGTCGAATTTTTGTGAGCTAAGATATTATGATTTTTAAGAAGCTGGTTGTTGGACCTCTAGCTACCAATTGCTACATCTTTGGTTCTAACGAAACAAAAGAATTTGTTGTAATAGATCCAGGTGGGGATGGAAACGCTATTATTAAATATATCGAACAAGTAGGAGGAAAACCTATCGCGGTTTTACTAACTCACGGACATTTTGATCATACCACTAAGGTTGGAAAAATTATGCGCCATTTTGAAATACCATTGATATATAGTAGAAAAGAATACGATTCTGGCACATTCCAAAAGGAAGCTAATAGATGGCTAGTTGAGGGTGATTCGATTAATATCGGAGAAATTAGCCTTCACGCGTTAGAAACGCCTGGTCATAGCCCCGGATCATTGTGCTTTTATTCTTCAGATGTCAAGGAATTTAACGGCAAAAAAATTGGGGGTATTTTATTTTCGGGCGACTTATTATTCAAAGGGAGCATTGGAAGATCGGATTTCTCGGGAGGAGATCAAAATCTTTTGTTTGCAAGTATAAAAAATAAAATAATGTACAATAAATCTCTCAATGACGATTTTTTCGTCTGCCCTGGGCATATGGGTTTGACTTCAATAGGGGAAGAAAGAGCGAATAACATGTTTAAGAAATTTTTTCTTTAATAACTGATTTTTACTTTAAAAAGAAAACTATAACTGATAAATTTAAAACAATAAAAGATTGATTTACTTTAGGATAATCAGAATAAGTTGTTCCTCTAAAGCTATCATAGTCTCGCCATTAGATGTCTCTAAACGTATGAATTTCAATCCACCTTCTTTTAAAGCTTTTACGACTTGTTTACCCTTCCCAATTAAAGATGTTACATAAGCAGATATTTCTTCGCTTATTTCAATATCCATGTTAGAATCTATGGGTAAACCGCTCGAGTCGCAAATGATTACACCACGAATTCCTTCGCGCTCCTCAAATCTCCGTATGATGTCTTTAACTTCTCTTCTATTAATCAATTTAACTTCTCTCTCATTATTTTTTATCTAATTTTATAATCTATAACCTAATAGTATTTAATAATAATAATAAAGTAAAGGTTTAAAAATTATTACTAAAATAATAAAAATATTATTTTGCTTAATTAATTAATACAAATCAATGAATTTCTATTTAAGACTTAAAAGTAATTTTTTCGCTTTTTTTTTGTATTATTGATAAATTTAAATTTCTTTAAAATATATATATATTTAAGAAATTATTTAGACTAACTTGAGTAATCTAATTCAGAATTCAAATTTACATTAATAAATATAGGTATAAAGAATAAAGAGTAGTATTTCTATGGTAGACAAAAAAGATATTGAGAAAAAATTATCAGAATTATTTGACATAGTTCCTGAAACCGAAGGTTTAATAGCCTCTGATTTGGAAGGCAAAGTTATTGTCGGACAAACGATTACAGATATGGACCACAGTGCGATAGCAAAGACTTGCTTGGCATTAATAAAAGATTCGGGCAATATTGGCAATGACATTGGTAAAGGAGGATTTAAAACAGCTACTATCGACCTTGAAAGCGGTTATGCCGTAATCGTCAAGGCTGATGCAATTATTCTAATTGCTTTAGCAGGTTTAGACGGGAAAGCATCTTTAAGTCTTCTAAAAAGAAACCTAATTTCAATTTCAAAGATATAATTTTATTTCCTCTTTTTTAGAAAAAATTTTAAAAGAATTT
>DAOUUT010000185.1 GCA_030668025.1 Promethearchaeota archaeon | reverse complement strand
TTTTCAATTGAAATGAAGATAAATATGTTAAATATAATTATTAAAGATTAAAAAAAAACTTTCTTATACTTATTTTGTTAAATAATGTCATTAGTAATTTCATAATAGCTAACTATTTTATTTAAGATAACCCACGCATCCAAAGAATAATTCGAAATTGATACAATCTTATCGCTTAAGTTTGAGATATCTTCTGTAAAATAACCTTTTTGAAAACCACCAATAATCGCAATATAATTTTTTTTCAAATCTTTCTCAAATAAATCGAGATGATATTTAACTAATTCCCCATTGCTTGAAAAGATTATTATTTCTCTCTTTTTAAAAGATTTTACTAAATCCCTTAAATTTCCATTAAATTGCGAAATTAAAAGTAATTCTTTTATTCGAATTTCATTTTCCCTTAATAATTTTGCCATTAATCCTTTAAATCTATTATAATTTCTAGTGATTTTGATTTGTGGATTAAATTCGAATATTTTATTATTTAACGTATGAATATATAGTTTTAAATTATCACTTTTATTCAAGGGAGAGCCCAAAGCGTTTAATAGGCAGCTATGAGTAATATCAGGGCGCCCTCTTTTTCCAACATCTTTTAGCTTAACCATCGCAGAATGATGCAATGCGTTATCAAGGAGTTGTGAGGAATAATTATCTCTTTTTAGGTTCCTCTGGATAGCTGGATGCTTTCTAATTTCTTTGGGGATCAATTCTAGTCCGCATTCTGCCAGAATTATCGTTAAAGGCATTTTAAATCCGAAATTTATTATATTTTTTATCTATGAATTACTTTATTTTAAAAAAATATCGCGTTGTTTGATTACAATCCAAACAAGTCGTTGATACGTGAGAGCCTTTTCCTTTTGAATGTATTCTCGTTCTACAATTAATTCCAGGATAGAGGAATCCCTTACATTTATGACAAATCCTTTTTTTCCAAATTGATGGGATTTTAATCTTGGCTCTTTGAGCATATCGTCGCGCTAAGTACACATACCTATTAGCTAATTCTTTATTGTTTGGGAATATATCGTGTGCTTTTTGAAATAAATAGCTCATTCTCGTATCTGCTATTTGTTTAATAATAGCGTGATGTTTTCTCTTATTTTTAGCCATTTACATTATTTCACGTTAATTCTAATTCTTTTTTTTTATTTGACTCTTTGAAACAATAATAGTTTTACCCCTTACATCTAAAACATGTGAATCCGTCGCTTGAGATATCTGGTCTGCTATACTTTTAATATTTGATTTATTTGCTATAGATTTTAAGGTTTTTATTTTTATTATTTTATATCTTTTAAGTAATTGCCTTACGTGAGCAATAAATTCATCTGTAATTCCTTTTTTTCCCAAAGTACAATGTGGTTGTGTTAATAATACTTTTTTAAACTCGTCTTGATTCATTGTCCCCATTTACCATAATTATCAAAAAATTTTTAATCTACTTAATCTTTTAAAATGTATCATAAATAATTAATTCTTGGTGTATTAATTATTAGCATATATATCGTAGAACCCGAGAAACTAATAAAAACATTAGCAGAAAAATTGAAGGAGTATCCCGAAATTAAACCTCCTGAAGGAAGTCAATTTTGGAAGACGGGATTTTTTAAGGAATTAGCTCCAATTGATCATGAAAATTTCTGGTATATCAGAAGCGCGTCACTATTGAGAAAAATCAAAAAATTTGGTCCAATTGGCGTTAATAAACTCAGAAAATATTACGGAGGAAAAAATAGAAAAGGACCAGGGCGTCATCACAGCGCTAAAGGAAGCGGAAAAATTATTCGGGTTGCGTTGCAGCAGCTAGAAAAAGCCAAATTAATCGTAAAACAAAATAAAAAAGGTAGGATTGTTTCTCCAGAAGGGACAAGTCTCTTAGAGAGAACTGCGTACGCAATTTTAAGAAAATAAATTTAATCAAATTATTTTTTGTGGTCTAACTTTGAGCGATGAAGATGAATTAAATAACATTAGAAGAAGAAAACTAGAAGATTTAAAGCAACAAGCAGCCCAACAACAATATACCGAACATCAACAAAAAGATTATGTTAATAAAAAATATCAAGTAATGAGACAAATATTAAGCCAAGAAGGACGCCAACGATTAGAAAACATAAGAATAGTAAAACCTCAATTCGCAGAACAAATCGAACTACAATTAATACAATTGTACCAATCTGGGAAGCTGCGGGGAGCTACTCCATTACCCGATAAAGAATTTAAAAAAATTTTAGAACAAATTACAACCACAGGAAAAAAAAAGAATTTTAATATCAAAAAATAAATATTGAGATTAGTATTATGGCACGTAATAAAGATCTACCCTCAAAATTAAGGAGAGCTAAAAAGCTTAACCAAAGTCGCTCAGTTCCATCCTGGGTTGTTAAGAGAAGTGGGGGAAAAGTTAGAAACAACCCCTATTCTGGAAGACAATGGAGAAATTCAAGATTAAAAAGAGATTAAGTTAAAGATAAATTATTGATTTAAAATGGCAAAAAAGAAAACAAAAGAAATCAGCTTGGACGACTTAGAGGAAGAACTAACTGATTCTGAAGAAGTTGAAAAAGTAGAAGACGAAGAAATAGAAGAGATCGAAGAATTTAATTTAGATGAGATTTCTGAAGAAGAAGTTAGCGAAGTTTTTGAAGAAGAACTTGAAGAATTAGAAGTAATGGAAGAAGAAGCCCCTAAAGAAGAAATTATCGATGAACGAATATATATGATTCCTCTAGCAAAAGCAAGACATGGACCTCGTAATAAAAGGGCTAAAAAAGCTATTAGATATCTCAGAGAATTTATGGAACGCCATTTCAAACCTGAATCTCTAATTATTTCACAACCTGTAAATGAAAAGATATGGTCAAGAGGTATTCAAAAGCCCCCAAGAAAGCTAAAGATCAGGGCAACTAAGAACATTGACGGTTTAGTAGTTGTTTATTTAGCCGAATAAACATACAAATACGTTATCTTTATTCTAAAAATTAAAAATTTGTAATAGTCATTTAATTATAAAAGTTACCTCGTTTAATCTTCTTGTTGTAAAATTTCAAAACTAAACACTTAAGGAAGATGATTGAATATAGCTGATTTAACTTTAATAAAATTCTACTTTTCGGGAAATTTAGAAACTATGAATAAGGAAGAAGCAAAATTAAAAGTGATTGAGAAGGGAGGAATTATAAGAGACATCATTTCAAACGATTTGTGGTATTTAGTTACAAATGATTCTAAGGGTGAAACTAAAAATTACAGCAAAGCGCGGAAGTTAGGGGTAACTTTCATCGATGAATTAGAATTTCTGAAAATGTTAAAGTAATAAAAAAAAAATTAATAAATTGTATGAGTGCTGCTTATATTCACTAATCTCGGCAGAATTATGCATGAATTGTATAGCGGTCCAACAAGGAGAGAGTTATTAGCGATGTTAGCATTTAAATAATCTCGTGCAAGTGGTGCTCCCGTATTAGGGTTTGTACCAAAGCGAGGATAGTTAGAGCTTGAAATTGCTACACTTATCTTATGGCCTGGAGCAAATGAATAAGCTGTCGAAATAATCATTATGATTTTTTTATTAATAAATGGTGACTAAAATAATGGATATTATAATGCTAATAATAGATATTTTAAATTATTAATAGTAGATTCATTAAACTTACCAATTTTTAATAAAATATTTATGGTTTAAATCTTTATACTCCACATAACGATTTTCTTAGTTTTGTTAAATGACGATTTTAAAGTATCAGGTATTCGGGAAGAATTCTATAGGGGTTTACTTAGCAGTTAATAATTCGTTTGGTTTATATCCATCTACTTTGCTTAAACCAGCTATGATGAAAATTGAAAGCGTGTTTAAAGTTCCATTTTTTCCCATTTCAGTTAATAATTCTAATTTAATCGGTGTATATACGGCAAGTAATAAATATGGGATAATAGTCCCACATATAATTAGGGACGATGAGCTTCAAAAGTTAAAGATATGTTCAGATGAGCTTAATAATAATTTTAAGATAGGAATTCTCAAATCTTTAGATAACACTTATGGAAATTTGATTTTATGTAATGATAAAGGCGCAATAATTTCTTCTTTTTTAAAAGATTATAAAAAACAGATTGAAGATACCTTAAATGTTGAGACCATAGTTTACGAATTCGTCAATAACAATCTTCCTGGATCGATATCTTTAACGAATAACCATGGATGTTTAGTACACCCTCTTGCAACTGATGAAGAGGCTGAAATTATTTCTACAATTTTAAAAGTAGATGAAACAGATGTCTCTACTGTTAACCGAGGAATTCCTTATCTCTCCTCAGGAGCGATTGTTAACGACCAGAGTGGTATTTTTGGGGTGGCTTCTACTGGGCCCGAACTAATGAGACTTACATCCGTTCTAAAACTCTAAATTCTTTAGTGTTAACCAATACTTAATAAAAAAGCAAAAATTTAATATTTTTAAAATAATTATCAAGTTTAAATTCGTTGATTCATAGGAATTGATAACTCATGTCAGAGATTAAAATTTATAGAATTATTGGTACTTACAAAAAATTACATAAAAAATATTTGTTTAGAAAAGAAGTCCGAGCCTTAAACGAAGAAGATGGACTTGAAAAAGCACTTACTCGAATAACTTCGATCGGCATTTTGAGAAGACAAATAAATATTCAAGAAATAAAAGAGATTTCTCCAGAAGAATGTAAGGATTATCTTATCCGCGAATTATCGCAATAAAAACTTTCCACGTATAGTTGATTTGTATGGAAAACAATAAAAATTTTGAAAAACAATTACAGCAATTCAGGTATCTTAAAGAACAACGAGACATGTTCCAAGGGCAATTTGAAATAGTCAATGCATCTATTAGAAATTTATACACTACAAAAAAGACTCTTGATAATTTAAAGGATGGTGTAGATGAAAGCGATGAGATTCTAATTCCAATTGGGGGTCTAGTGAGTATAAAAGGATCAATTACAGATACAAAAAAAGTTCTTGTGTCTGTTAACCAAGACGTCGTAATTGAAAAAACAATTGAAGAATCTGTCGAATTTATCAATAAACTCATAAAACAACATGATGAACAACTCAAGTTTTTAAAAGAGAGAATTCTAACCTTGGATTATAACCTTCAAGGATTAAACCAGAAGTTTCAAAATAAAATGGGCTAAAATAATTTGAGTTTTTCACTTATTTTAGAATAGTATTAATCTTCAATTCATGTGATTAAGTCAATGAAAAAATTAAGTAATGTTTTCTCTATTTTCGTTAAAAAGACTTTATCTGACAAAAGTTTAGATGACGCTTTAAACGATCTGAATTTATTATTAATTGGAAATGATGTAGCTGTCGAAACCGCAGATTTCCTCTGCGAAAAAATCAAAGAGTCGCTTAAGGGCGAAGAAATAGGTCGATTATCGTCAAAAAGTAAACTTTTATTTAATATTTTAAAAGAAGTAATTACCGACATTTTAACGCCTGAAAAAGACATAAATTTATTGGATGAGATAAATATTAAAAATTCTAAAAACTTGCCATATATTATAGTTTTTTTAGGTGTAAACGGGACTGGGAAAACTACTACAATTGCAAAAATAGCTCATTATTTAAAAAATAATAATTTATCTTCTGTAGCTGCGGCTGCGGACACATTTAGAGCGGCGGCAATAGAACAACTCTCTTACCATATGCAAAATGTTGGAATTAGAGTTATCAAACACGAATATAAATCAGATCCTGCAAGTGTTGCTTTTGATGCAATAGAACACGCAACAGCCAAAGGAGTTAACGTTGTACTAGTTGATACTGCGGGAAGACAAGTTAGTAATAAAAATTTAATGAGAGAAATGCAAAAAATCGTTAAAGTTGCCGAACCGGATTTAGTCTTATTTGTTGGAGATAGCCTTGCTGGAAATGACGCGTTAACCCAAGCCAAAGAGTTTAATAATAACATAGGAATTGATGCAAACATTCTAACCAAATTAGATGCCGACGCTAAGGGTGGTGCTGCGTTATCAATATCTTACGAAACTAGAAAACCTATTTTATTTGTAGGAACGGGACAAGGCTATGACGATTTAGAGCCATTTAATCGTGAAATGTTCATTTCGAACATTCTTGATATTAATGAAGAATGAAGATCAAAAGTTTAATCAATAATTAAATTTTTTAAATATTTAGCTTTAATTTAAATAATCTAAAAAAAACGGAAGAAAAACGGAAAATTATGAGTTATCCCCGTTATGAAAAATACTCTAAATACGATAAAGGTAAAAAATTAAGTATTTATGAACGTATTGGGGTGTTTTTTCAAAATACTAAAAGAATAATAAAAATTGCCAATAAACCAGATAGGAAAGAATACCTTTTAATTTTTAAGATATGTGCAATTGGATTAGGAGTGTTAGGTGCCCTATCTTTTGTAATCCAACTTATTTGGACCATAATTAATAACATCTTACATATCGGTTAGTAATTTTGAATTTTTCCTATTTTTATTGAAAAGTAAGATATAATCTATTTTTGAGTTGTTTTGTCATGAAAGTATCGTTAAATTATACCGAAAATCTCCATTTTAAAGCTTCTGCGAGACAATTTAAAGACTTTAGCGTAGACGAACCTACATCGTTTCACGGTATGGATTTAGGTCCAAGTTCCGTCGAGTATTTATTAATTGGAATAGGTGGATGTTTAGGAACAACCTTCATATACTGCCTACAAAAAAGAAATATAAAGATGAAAAGCGTTGAAATCGTAGTAGATGGAAAATTATCTCATGTAGGTCCTAAACTGCTTTTAAGGTTAACTAAAGTGGATGCTGAAATTAGATTTAAACCTGAAGAAAACGCTTCTTCTGAAGAGATTAATTTATGTATTAAAAAGTTTAGAGAATATTGTATAGTTTCAAACTCAATCGCGGATGGTTTGCCTATTAACGTCAATTGTAATAAAATCTGAAATCAATCTCAATAATTCAATGTTTAAAAAAAATAGAAATTTTAGAAGAAGAAAACAATTATTTGTTCCGGTATTCTTAAATCTTCTTCCTTGTTTTTACAAGCGATAAATTTAATTTTCAATTTTAATAAAAGTGAAAGCAGGCGTTTCGTTAAGATGCCATCAATAATTAGAAATTGTGTACCTTTAAAATCTTTAATTTTTCCAAAGATTTCTCCAACCGGGATTTCAAATAATTTTTCTAAGCTTTTATTAAACCCTATACTATGGCCTGGCTCTATTTTCTTAAAGCTTTCTTCTATTATTGCAAAATTTTTAACTTTTAATTTCTTCAATACATTTTGTAAACGCGATTCCTTTCCAGTATGTTCTTTTCTCTCGATAACCTTAGTCTTACCTATGACTCTTACGGGCTTTTTATTTTGGAGAGATTTTATCATTTGTTTACGAGTAAGTTCTTCTACTTCGTAACCTTCTGGTGCTCGTGCCACATAATCAAGCTTTGCAACTTGTAAAAGTTCATTTAAAATAATAGTCCCTCCACGATCTC
>DAOUUT010000271.1 GCA_030668025.1 Promethearchaeota archaeon | reverse complement strand
ATCTCCCATAAGAATAGTTTAAATTAATATTACATAGAATTTTTTAAAAAAGATTACTCCTTTAATCTTTCGTCTCAACATAGTTAATAAGGATAATTTTATCTTTAAATTCTTTTGTTTATACATGTATAAGGTGTTTGAGACATGATTATTTTAATCCCACATATTGCAATTTTTTATGTGTAGTTTACAAGTAATTATTCGCTTTTTGTAATGATTACGTTGCAATAACGGCACTTTATAGATTCTCCATTGCGATAATTTTGAACCAGATCGGAAGGGATTTTGTCTCCACAATAGGGACATTTTTCTTGGAGCACATATATTCTCAGGTCGTAAAATTGATCGTCTCCAGTAATAACACTGTCGGTTCTTAATTTACTGCATTCAAATTTATCTTATCGGTTCTTTCTGCGAGCCTTCTTTTTTTGTACCCTGTTGGAAAGTTCCTCACCTAATAAAATTCGTGGTTTAAAACCACGCTTTGTTAGCATGCGAAAATAATTCTAATAATTAATTAAAAATTATCATTTATTTTTCTTTTTTTTTCATTGTATTGTTGGTTTGATAGATTGAATTACTTTTTATGTACGTTAAAAATTAGAAAATGAAAAATTTGAAAGTTTTTAATTACTAAAAAATTACTACTAAATATTCATAAATCAAATTTTGAGAATAATTAAAATAATTGAAAAAAGGTTTTTAAAAGAGGTTATTAAATATGTCGGAAAATGTATTTGAACATCTTATAATTGAATGGCCCACAAAAAAAGACGAACAAGGTAATGTTATTCGAGAAGGGACAATTGATGGAAATTACGCCGTTATTTCGATCAATAGACCTGACAGATTGAACGCATTAACGGAGCAAACTGTCGCAGAAATATCTAGAGCTTTACGAATTATGGAAACCGACGGGAGCGTTCGAGCTGTTGTTTTAAGAGGCACGAAAGATTTTACTAAGAAACCAGCATTTTCTGCTGGAGCGGACCTAGCAGCGGCTTTTAGCCCTGGTCTAAAACCAAACGTCACTTGGCACATGTCTTTAGCAATGAGAATTCGACATCGTAATTACGACGAAATTGAACAATTCTCAAAACCTTTAATTGCTGCGGTTGATGGGTTTGCACTAGGCGGAGGTTGCGAATTAGTATTATGTTGTGATATTGTTATAGTTTCTGATAGATCAAAGCTTGGTTTACCAGAAGTCAACAGAGGAATATTCCCCGCTAATGGTGGTGTTACTCGAATGGCTGCGAGAATAGGGGTTAATAGAGCATTGAAAATGGCAATGTTTGGCGAACCTATTGATGGTCAGACGGCAGTAGATTGGGGTTTCGCTTCTTGGGTTGCGCCTGCAGGAGAAGAATTCGAAAAACTTGTCCACGAGAAAGCTAAATGGTTTGGTGAAGCAGCAACAACCGCCTTGTTTATAATAAAGAAATGCGTCAAATTTGGATCGAGATACGAACAATTAGGCTTAATGATGGAGCAAATGGGCTTCGGAATAAACAGTGGTGCCTCCGATTCTAAGGAGGGGATAATGGCATTCAATAGAAAGGTTAAATGTCCAAAATGTGGCGGTAAGGGTAAATTTGAAGACGGTACAACGTGTGACATGTGCGGCGGCAGGAGAAAGCTTAAGGATACGCCTCACTTTATAGGAATGTAATCGAATTTCTAAAATTATATTCAAATTTTTTTACTTTTTTTATTTACAAATATTTATCTATAATTTTTTAAACAATTTTGATTATAAAATAACTAATGCCATCAATCGAAATAATCGATGAAATTAACGAAGGAAATCTTTTTCTTAGGAAGGTTTCTAAAGATGACATATCTTTTTTTTATAATAGTCTTACTAATAAAGAGATTACTAATTTTTTATCGTTAGGACCGCTAAGATCTTTAGAGCATTCAAGAAGATTAATCAAAAATTATCTAAAATCATGGGATAAATATCTTCAATTTAATTATATTATAGAATTACGAGACGATAAAAGTAAAAGTAGGATTGGTTCAGCTAGTCTCTGGAATATAAGTTGGTTTCATAATCGTTCTGGTGTAGGAATATGGATTCTTCCAGAATATTGGGAGAAAGGATTAGGTAAACGAGTAATAAAATTAGTTAAAAATATTGCTTTTAACCATTTAAATCTAAATAGGATCGAAGCACATATCGCTGTTAAAAATGAACGGTCCATCAAAATGTTTAAAAACTCTAACTTCGAAGAGGAAGGAATACTAAGAAAATACCTAAAAATTGATGGCAAATTTTTCGATGCTTTGATACTTTCTTCTTTTAAAATTTAAAAAACTCCAGGATTTATTACAAAATTTCTCAAAAGTCCTTTAGGTTTTATCATCTCATCAATGTCTTTAGAGAACTTTTTAAAAGGAGCAACATTTCCTTTAAAATCCATCAATTCGCTTTTAAATTTAACAAAGAAATTTTCAAAGATTTTAACAGCAATATTATCAATTGACTTTTTTTTAAACTTATTATTATCGACTTTACTATCACATTTTAATATTAGATGAAAATTAGTTTTAGAATGCGTTTTAAAATAAAATACGCTTTTTTTCATTTTTAAAGTGGTTAAACTCTCCTTGAACCCGTATTTGGCAAATCGGCAAATTTGGTCGAAATAGCTACCAATTAATTGATAATTATTATCCTCATTTGAACTACCGCTAAAGTTATGGCAAAATAGGGGAATACCCATGTTATTAAGAATAATAATCTCTTGGATCAATTTTTATCCAAAAATTAAATAGATTTTTTACTATTTATACCTTCGTTAAAAAATTATAAACTGTTTGATATTAATTAAACTGGTTATTAAGAAGAAAATAAAAACTATTTTTTATTAGAAACAGCTTTTAATTGGCTCAGTATTTCTTTAAATATTTCAAGAGCTCCAGAATAATCGTCATATTTCAAGGCTTCGATACCTTGAACGTTTAGATTGTTAACCTTAGTTTTTAATTCTTCGATTTTGGAAATTTCCTTTATCTTATTTTCAATCGTATCAATATATTCAGTGTATTTCTTTAAGTAATCATATTTACCAATAAACCTTGAAATTTTAACAATTTTCTTAATATTGTTTATTGCTCGCTCAAATTGATTTTGAGAAACATTTTGTTTAATTTCGCTTTCTAAATCTTTTATCTCTGCTTCTAATTTACGATATTTATCCTCAGCATCAATTAAACTTTTCATTTTTATTTCTAATTTCTGTTGACAATCTAAGAAATCTTCTTTTTGTATAAATTCTATTTTAGAGTTGAGTATTTGTTTTGCCTTATCAAATTCGTAATTATCTATTAAACTTGAAACTTCTACCAATGACTGTTCAATGTCTTCATTGAGATCAATTTTTTTTCTAATTTCTAAAAACTTTGTGTTAAATGTTTCCCACGTTTTCAGCGTTTCGATATCTTTAAGCTTTTTCAGAAAAGTTTTTGCTTGTTCTAATGTTTCTTCTGCTAAAGTAATATTATTAGTACTTATGTAACTAGTAAACTGGATTTTTAATGGTTCTAGTTGTTTTTTTAGAGTATTTTGTTGTTTTTTAATTTCAATAAATTCATTATCTTCTTTAACTTTTTTATAAATCTCTGCAATGAACTCTCCATTCTCTCTTACTATAGAATATAATTTAGCCTCTTCAGCTATATCCATTATTTCTTCTGTTACTTTTATTGCTTCATCAAAATTACTCTTTAGATAGTGGTTATTCGCGATCACTTTCAACTCATCAATTTTTGATAAAACTACTATTTTTTTCTTATTATTAGTCTCTTTGTCTGAGTTTAAATCCAATACTATGCACCCGTCAATGTTTTATCGTTAAATTCTAATTTTTTGATAATTTTCTCAAAGATTTCTATAGCTTTAGATATTTCGCCTTTTTCTATATTATTTAGAGCTTCCATACTTACTTGAGCTATTTCACTAACGGTTTCTTTTTTTGTTTCATTATATTGGGTTTCAAATTGTTTCAAACTATTTAATAGATCGTCATTAAATAAATTCTTAATCTCAGCTTTAATTATTCCGAAAAATTCTTTTGCTTGTTTTAAATTGCCTTTATTGGAACCTATCTTAAATGAATTATAGAATTCATCAATTTCTTTTTTTATTTTTTCTTGTTCGATTTTCAAACTATGTATCATGTTTTCATCTTTTAATATTAATTGCTGGGCTAAGGGAATTGAAGAAATGTCGTATTCATTTTCGAATTTCTTTTTGAAACCTTCTGCTATGCTATGTGCCTTTCGATAATCCTCTACCTCTACTAACTGGATAAATTGATTAATCGCTTCCTTACTTTGATTTTCTATTTGGTGGAGAGTTTCGCTGGCGTGCGCTCTCGATTGAGCTTCGTTGATAAAGTTGATTTGATCTTGCTCAAGAGAATTATCATCTATATCCTTGGCAAGGTTAACTATTTTCTGAGCAGCATTAATTGCCATATTGTAATTTTCTGAAATGAAATACTTGTCTACCTTTTCTTTTAACCTGTTTATTTCAGAGAGAATTGGTAACAATTTAGACTCTAGCTTTTTAATTCTCGCTTTCAGGACATCTTCT
>DAOUUT010000061.1 GCA_030668025.1 Promethearchaeota archaeon | reverse complement strand
TATATGATGTCTCATTTTAAGATTGGAGCCCAATTATAATAATGCCCAATTGCAAATGCAATTGAAATTTAAAATTCGATGTTTAGAAATAAAAAGAGCGCGAAGTATGGTTTATCCATTGAAGAAGCGCTTTCAGGAACGCCAAGACCACTGCCAACAAAAAAGAATATCTTCAGTAATCATAGATATAAACCATGCTTTGATATAGTAATATTATTGTTGTCAGAAACTTATAAAGTCTCTGTGTTAAAAATGTATCTGTTATTTGCTTTCAAAAATTTTTGCTAAATTTTTAGCTGCTACCCTCATTACCTTAACGGTCTTCATTAAAGTATCAATAAGAGTCCCCGCGCATACTATTACTAGACGTCCGGCATTACTAACGATAATATAGCCGTTTTCTGCCCTCACAATTATTTCACTAAGCTCTTCTTGAAATAATGTTTTGATTGTTGAGCTTCCGGTCATCAGCAATGCGCTCGCCAGCCCACAGAATTGATCCCCGTCCACTTTATATTGCGGGAGCGCTGAAAATGCGATCTGGTATCCCTCTACGCTTACTAGAGCAATCGCTTCTATGTCTGCGTTTGAAGTAATAAATGTAATTTGAGGGCTAATTTTTTCAATTTCTTCAGGTCCTATTCCTAAGTCGCTTCCAAATTCGATAATACATCACATTCTGGAATAATTTTTTATTATTTGAATTTAAAGATTTTACAATATTTTAATTATAATTAATATAATGTTGATACTTTTTATTTTTTTATTTTTTGTTACTCCTACTTTTTACAGAGTTACTATTTAAATCTTTTATCTGAAGAAAACAAAATCCTTAAAAAAATAATTTCTATTGCTAAAAGTTAAAATAGATCATTATTATTCTATATAAAATTAAATTTGAAAAAACAACGAAATTATGATAACTACAAGAGAATCAATAAATTATCAATTTTCTTTAATTTTTGGTTACTCTAGTCCAACGGATTTAATAGTTGGTGATGTAATTGGGCCGGGCAAGTTAACTAAAGAAAAAGTTAACGAACTAACGCAACAAGTAATTAAGTTCTTGCGAATGTATAACGCTATTCTAAGAGATTATTCAGGTTCAGAAGTTTTTAGTATTGAATTTGAGTTGTATAATTTTGACGAAAAAGATGCGATGGTTAATATTTATCCAAAATCTATGTTATTAATTCCGGGTAAGTTTAAAGACTGTGAAAGTTTATTACTTGCTTTAAAACCGGAAACGGGCTATTTGGATCCTCATAAATCAAGGACATCAGTTAACCACATTAGTAGATTATTTTTTGAAGTGGAAGAGTTTACGAATCGTCCCGAATTGGGGTCTAGTGATAAAACTCAAGTCCTTAAAAAATTTGCGACGCGTTTTAGCAAAAAACTTTATGGAGATTTAATTGAAGATAAATGGAATAAAAAATTAATTGGTTTAAGTGTTTCTCTTCCAACCGCGAAAGAAATGTTAATTACTTATGCTGCGATAAAATCTGACGTCAAATTTCTATGGAATAATAGACCTATTGAAATGATATTTTCAAATCATAAATATGAGCGCCTTAAATCTCCATTTACGGGCAAATCGACGATTGAGCATCTTAAATACACAATATCTGAGCCTAGTGCTAATTTTATAATAGAAAAAACTTTAAACTTAGGTACTAATCTCCTTAATTTAGCAAATATGGGGACTATAGATGAAATTCAAGATAAGTTAATCTCTTTTATTATCGTAAAAATCAAAGAAAAACTTGAGAATGTTAAAGAAATACATTCTGGAGATTGGGTAATTTCTAATATTGAGAGTATAATAAAAGAATTGGAGTTAAAAGTTAGCAATTTTTTAAAATACTCTAAAAAGTTTCTAACTACGGGGGAAACTGGAGATTTGCTCGAACTTTTGGATAAATATAACAAATATATTATTGATAGTGCTGGAGATAACCTCAATATTTTTAAAGAACTTTGTCAATTTGCAACTGAATCTATTAAGTTATCAATTAGTAGTGGAGAAATATTTAGAGCTATAGAATTAAGCTCTGTAATCAATTATTTTGCTGAAGTTATTAAGAATAGTTTTATGTTAATAATAGAGTCATTTCCTCAATATCTTTCGAGACGTAGACTAAAAACCTTGACTTATTATTTTATTGGTAATTTAAACGAAAAATTCGATAAAGAACAGAAACCTTCGAAAACGTTAGGTCAAAACATATTAGCTAAGTTTGAACAACATTTAATAAGTCAAATTGAAATAAGTCCAAGCGTATTGTCAAAAGTAAATAAATTCAATGAAGATTCTTTAACAAGAGAATTTAAAAAAATAGTAAATGGGAATATTGAATCGTTTTTTGAGGGGATTAAGTTAAATATAAGTGATTTAATTGCCTTTGCAGAAATTCAAATGGAAAAAGACTCGAACGTAATAAAATCACATATAATTAAATTTGAGCGATATTCTAACGAATTAAAATATTTATTGACTTATATCCTAAGATACACTACGATAAATCGGTTTTTAAAAGAAGAACCAGATGTTGAAATAACAGATCCAGTAACTTTTACTAATAGATTTCATCGACTCTTAGAAAAGAGAGTCGGGGGTATTGATTTAGCCTGGAAAACTTATGTACTAGAATGGATAAAAGATTATGCTAAGAAATTCTTTAAAATAGAAGAAATAAGAAACTGGTCTTTAGATGAGATCGTATTTGATTTAATAAAAGATCTTGAAGAAAGGGAATCAAAAGAGCAAGAACCAGAAAATTTTCTCAGATTGTTAGATAAATATATCTTAAATGTCTCAGATGAGATGGAGAAAGAACATTTAATAGATTTTTATAAACATTATGAGTTTTGCATTGATATAAAGACAGAATTTCCAAAATACATTCAAAATAATGTTGAAAAGGAAATTAATTTATTAAACATTGATAGAGAAAAAATAATTCCCGTTAAATATTTCAGCATTGATGGGGAAGAGTCATTCTATAATTTCTTAAAAGAGAGAAAACTGAAGTACTTTTCGAAGTTAATACCAAGGCCTGTATCCTTGATTTTAAAGCATGAATTAACAAATGAAGAAAAAGAATTGTTTAACGCTGATTTATATCACACTTTTAATTTTAAATATTGGTATAAAAAAGCCAAATATGATATCGCAGATAATTTTAAGGAAGTATATCGAGAGTGGATAAAAGAGTTATGATAAGTGGAGTAAAACGAAAAACAACTGCTGTAGAAAGCACCTATAGATTTTTTCAGACGATTGATCTGATAATTTCGCACTTGAAGCGAGAGGCCGATAAAAAAATAATTTTTTCTTTGATTCACACAGCCCCGACATTGCGCTCACTACTAATTGCTACTGCGGCAGTACATTTGTACCATTATATGGGTATTAAAGTACAAGAATCGTTGGAGTTAAACAAATTTACTTTCGATTCAACTAAAGAACTAGAATTAAAAGAAAAAAAAATTTTGATAGAGGAAGTTGATTCTTTATTAAAAAATTCATTTGAATTGGAAGGAAGCATATTTAGCAATATAATTGATTTAGAGAATTTGTTTTTGACGCTATTAATTGAAGAAAGAACAAGTAATCTTCAACAAACTCAGAGAGTGAAAAAAATAAATGATATTGAAACCCAAATTGAACGCGAATTGTTAAATATGATATCTAAATTCCCATCCTTTTATTTTTACGATTTTATTGGAGATTTAATTGGGCTTAATGATATTATAAAAAGAGAAATTTTAGAGGAAAGTGCTGCATTCAAAGGTATATCGATTGAGATGGAAAAAAAATTAGAAAGAGAGGATAAAGAGGATAAATATATTGAAGTAACTTCATTGAATCGCTTAATCGAAAGAATGCAAAAGCAATTTGAGTTCAAATCATACAAGGAGTTACAAGTTCAGACAATGCCTATAAGAATGATAAAAAAAAGAATATTAGAACATGAATTTAATAAGTTTCCAATTTCAGTTCCAGGATTAAGAACTTACTTAGAAGGAAATAATTTAAAAAAGAGAATAATAAGGTCTATTGAGAATGCTTTCAAAGAAAATATAAATTACGAACAATTTGAAGAGAAAATCCTATCAGAATTAAAATCTGAATTAATTAAGCAATTTAAAACAAATCCAAACGATTTAATTTATTTTCTTCAAAGTTTATATGAATCTAGTTTTGAAGATATTATTTTTTTAATTAACAAAAGAGGAATTAAGGATTCTTTACATTTAATTAATATCGATTATGAGTTAGTTGAAAATGTAAAGAAAAATATGATTAGATATAACATTAAAGAGCAAGATTTAATCGCTTTAAACGATAAAAAGAAAAATTTAATTAGTTTAGCAAAAAAAACATTGTGTAATCTTAAATTTCCCTTTCTTGAAAATATAATTGCAAAATTTGGAAATTTTACAGAATTTAACCTGTTACAAATCCTTTATAGAAATGATGTTGAATTTGAAGAGTTATGGAAAATTTTAGAAAAGAAAAATGATTTTTCAATTAATGATCTAAGAGAATTCGTAAGGAAAAAGCAAATTATCGACAAAAAATTTTTCCAAGATTTAGGTTTGAGCAATTATTCCCAAATAATTCTTCTTAATGATTTTGATAAGATTTTGAATAATTTAGTGAAAGATCTATTTTACTTTCTTTTATCTAAAATTTTAAGACAACTAAGTCGAATCATTGAATTATATGGCATAGTTTCAAATGATAAAGCGCTATTTACTTCAGCGTTAAAACGAGCAGGAAAAACTAAAGATATTGAAGATTGGGCTCAAATAAAATTAGAAGAATTAAGCATCGAACGTTTGATAAAAAGGCAGAATGAACTTGTTGTTGTTTTTAACGCCAATAATCAAGTTTTTCTTGTAAATGGTTTTATATTATCACGTTTAACTAATACATCATTAGAGGAAAGCATTTTTAAATTGAAAAATGAAGATAGTTATATCTACAAAGAAATCTTACCTTTAAAATTAAAAGCCGATTTAATATCTCCCATTTCATATTGTATCGCCTATGATTTAATCAAAAGATTTGAAAGTTTTAAGGAAGTAGAGAAAGAAAAAGTTGATCTTGCCACAGAAGCTGAAAAGAAAATAGAGAAAGATAAGAAAATAGAAATTCGTAAAATACAAGAAGAAAACACTCTTAATTGGATTGAACGGAAAATAACTTCTACTTTAATGGGCATAAATCGTCCTGGTATAAACCCCCGCCAATTCTATTGGCAAGAAAAAGATAATAAAATCGCAACTGACCAGATTATAATACATAGCGGATTAGAAGGGGACTGCTTTAATAGATTTTGTGAATTTTATCATTTTGCTGTAGAAAAAATTAAATCTCAGGTGGTAAATATGAATTTACCTAATTATGACAGAATTAAATCTGATGCCTCTGCTATAATAGATAAAACATTATCTGAAAGATTGGGTCATGCCCCAAATTCTGTTGAAATTGGTAAAATGCTTGATGGAGAGAGATACGAAATAGCTAAAGAAATAGGAAAAAAGATTGGGGTACTTTTAGACAAAGCTGTTTATTTAAAATTCAAGAAAAAACCGAAGAAATAATTAAACGCGTCAAAATAAAATAACAAAAATATTAAAATCATCATAATTTAGTTTATATACAAATTTTAATTTAAAACACCAATAAATGCTTATTATTAAACCATGTCGTGGCTTAAAAAAGAATTGGAATATATAAAAGATTCATTTTCTCAAATAATTAAAGGATTTATTCTTTTTGTTTGCGCAACATCTGGTTTAGTCTGTGCTTTATTATTAAGGAATCTAGGATATGATGGGACAATAATTGCATTTACCGGAATAGTTGTAGAAGCAATTGGCTTATTTCTGAGCTACTTATTTTTCCAAAAGCATTTTACGCCAGAAGAGGAAGATGATACAATGCAAAAAGGGAAAAAATCATTTAAGTAAATTAGAATTATTTTACAAAGTCTTCCCATTTCCTTTTATTTATTCGATGAGAAACCAAATAATCCTTTACATCTGTTAATAAAATTTCGGGGTCGTATTCCCAAGCTTCTGTTTTATTGAAAGAAAGGCATTTAATTTGTTGTAATTCAAATTTTGACTTTATTAAAAGACCATAAGTAGCAACTTGTGGTAATGAATTCATAAAGTTTCCTTCTGGTTTATAATCAATCACTTTTACTAGGTTGTCTTCAATTTGAATAAGATCTATGTGCCCTGTAATGTAGATATTGTTAACCTTTTTCCAGATTGGAACTTCAATTGCGACTGAATTCTTATCTTTGATTAAAATGTTCTTTAAAACAGGATCGTGCCCCGGAACTTTTTCAATTTTATTGATTTTAAAACTTTCAAATACATTTTGCGTGTAATTTGGTAATTTTGAATCTGAACCGAAGTAACGTATTTTTCCTTCTCGAATTAATTTTTTACTGAAACTTGTGATAAAAGCCTGTTTTAAGCCTCTCATTTTAAATTGTGAGACGCGAGAAAGTCCTTGTAAATTGAACACATCATTGGGAATATCTCCTTTATATATACTCTTAAAATAGGAACCTAGCTTAATAAATTCTTCCCGATTAGGGTTTTTTTGCAAAATCTTTTCCTTATGATGAGCAATATTCCAATTAAAAGCATAAGGGATGTTCTGATGTACAAAAATCTTTTTCTTAAGCAAATTTACCACTCATTAATATAGAATCGTATTTTTAGCGGAATTTTAAATCGTATTAACATTTAATATTAATAGTGTTTCGAATTTAAAATAAAATTATATTAACAAATTATTAATTTATTGTTAGCGAGTAAAATATTTTCAGTTTCGAATCGATTGCTATTAATCGTGTTTAGATTTTTACTAATTTGAAAATAAAGCTTAAATATTTATTAAAATGTCTCCAAACAAAAAATTTAAAGACGATTTTATATTTATAATTATAACTAAAATTGAATAGGACCTGTAGCCAAGCCTGGATATGGCGTCGGACTTCTAATCCGAAGATCGCAGGTTCGACTCCTGCCAGGTCCGCTTCATTAAATCAAGGAATTAACTCCTGTTTTTATATTTAAAAAAAACATTTATTCTAATATCGTAATTTGCACGCTTTTTATGAAACTTATGTCTATTATACCACCATTTCATCGGCTTTAACAAAACATTCAATAGAGAATTTTAAAAAAAAAAGAAAAATAAATAGTGATCTTATAAAGAGTATCAATGTAAAGCACTCTTATAATAAACACCAATTTAGGGATTAGTACCAGTTTGACCAGGCATTTTACTCACTCCTTTCAAATATTGAAAAATCATGAACATGTTTTTCTCTTTTATATGAATTCATATGCGCTTTCTCGTTTTTTCTTCACTTATTATTTTGATTCAAATTGATTATTTAAACTACGAAAATGTTGCACGAGATTTTTAAATAAATTAATAAAGTTGAATAAGAACAATTTAAAAAATTCAGACTTTTATTATTTTATAATAAAAGTGTATGATAGTAGGTAGAGGGTATGGTAGAGAATTTATAATCATATTTGCGGCTAAAGCGGCTAATCTATTTTTAGTTGATATTAATATTGATAATAAAATTAAAATCTTGAATTTTATAACAAGTCAGAAGGTAAGATCGGATTAATCAAAAGATTTCGAAAATCTTTAACTGAAGGGAATTCCCCGTATTTTTTTTTTATAATATTCATTCCGAGGTTATATGTAAAAGCATTTTTTGAGTATACTGGATCATTGAGTCTTTTTATTTGATTTCTTAGGCCATCTTCATCAAATAGCTCAAAATTTTTACCATAACTAATTAATTCCTCATCAGTGTAATTATCAATAAGAGCATGATAAGCAAAATTATACCAAAAAAGCATAAGCTTATTTCTTACTTTATATTGCGCAATCATAGCTTCTAGGGAAACTTCTTTTGAAATATCTGGACAAAACTCGTTTAATCCAATTTCTACTTGATCTCGATAAGAAAAAAGCACATTAATAGCAAGATCTGCTATACCTTCACTGATTATTAATTTAGGAGAATTCAGGAGTAAAATTGAGTGTTCAAATTGATTTAACTCGCGATATAATATCCGTTCTTTGATAGAAAATTCCGTATGATGTCCGGGATAGCCTTCGTGAGCAGAATACATCAGTAAAGCAGTCCAGTACATATTAAATTTCGGATTAATTTCTATTCGGCTATTATAATTACCTAAATACCATTCATAGCAAGTCCATTTTATCTTGTCATTGTTTTTTTCTTGTGTTAAATCTAATAAAATATGCTCATTTTCAGGTAAGAGATTTATAAACAACTCCTTTGTTCGTTTCTCTGTGATTTTAAGTGCTCTTTTAAAAAATTCGAAAACCCTTTCCTCAGGTACTCTTCGTTTTATCCTTAATTTTTCGATTCGTTCTTCTAAACTTCCAGGACCTCCGTATGCTCGGTCATACTCTCTTTTTAAATCTTTCAGTTCTGATTCATTAGCTGGCTGTAAAGCTACATCATAAAGTTTTAAAAATTGATCTTTTATTGCCATTTCGTCTCCATTTAATAATTCTATTGAAGTCTTCATTGCTATAAGCATTTTTTCAATATATTGCTCACGTTTCTTATCGTAACCTTGTGCGCCTAGTTGCTTTATTAAAGCTTTGCAATCAATTAATAGTTTGTTTGGCGCTGTTATAGATTCATTGTCAACAATTTGACGAATCTTTTCAGGTCCAAAATAAAAATCAACATATCCCTTGATATGTTTGTCAATTCGGAGCGGTAGTGGTAAAAATTCTTCCTCAAAATTCGGGTTTTTTTTCATCTTTAACTAAACATGGAAATTTCATCAATAGTAAGTTATACAAAATATCATTTGTTATTAAAGCTTTACATAATGTACTTAATTTTTACATCCACGACTATCAAATCGGATTTAGGAGAAAACGGTTTAACGATCTTAGAGTTAATTATTTCTTCTATGTACCATCCCATCCTATTTAACTTGTTTCTTAAATTTTCAATTCCTTTTTCAATTGGATTTGGTTTTTCACAGAATTGATATAAATGTAAAATTCCGCCTGTTTTTTTCGTCAGTAAGCATGCTATATCTACATAATTAATAGATTGTTCCGGTAAATTCATTATTGTTCTATCTACATGGTTTTTTAACTTAATTCCTAATTCATTGGATGATTTTATAAGGTCCACGACATCTATGTTATAAGGAAGAATTTCTCCTTTCAATTTATTTAATGTTATATTTTCAATGAGATATTTATTTGCCGTTGGATTAATATCGAAAGAATAAATTTTTACATCGTTGTTTCTTGCTATTTGAATAGAGAATGGTCCAACACCCGCAAACATATCTACGATTAATTCATTTTCTGCAAATTTGAGTAAACTTAACCGTTTTCGCTCAAAAACTAATCTTGGAGTGAAATATGTATTTTTTACATCTAATTTAAAAATACAATTATTTTCTTTATGAAAGGTTTCAGGGTTATCTACGCCAAAAATAGCTTGTAATTCTTTTAACCTATATTTTCCTTTAACTTCGCTCTTTTTCTCGTAGACTGTTTCTACCGCCTTATTCACTTTTACTATCGCTTCAGCTACTTTTTTCTTATATAATGAGGTTTTGTCAACACTTAATGAGTTAAATTGATCAAATTCGATAATCGCAATTTTTCCAATAATATCATAGGATTTTGGTATTAAATCTATAATATCTTCTGGTAAATTGTCTACTAAAGCTTCTTCAATGGAGCGAAATTTATAATTTGGTTCTATCTCTGCTTTAGCGTTAATAATTTCAAAATCTAAATCGTTTATATTGCTTTCATTTAATTTGTTAACATTTTCCTTGTTCTTTATTAAAGGAAAGAGCACATAGGTTCCACTATATATAACTTTTTTTCTTTTATCTATAATACTTTCGTCTGAAAATTTTGTTTTAATTAATTTTAGAAATTTTTCAGCGGAATCCTTTTTAATTTTTAAAAATTGAGTGTTTTCTTTTCCAGTTCTATTCATATGAATCATTAATCTTGAAAAGTATTGAAATTTGTTTCTTGGAATTAGTTAATTTGTTAATAATATTCCTGTTCAATTCCCTTGAGGATTTTGTACAATTTATTAGAATTGTTCTATCGCATGTATAATTGCTTTTTCGAAAAACTAAGTCTTTTTTACTTAGCAAGGTTAAGTTATTACTGCCATAGCCATAAAAAGAATCGACTATATCGTCTACTTTTATTACGACATAGATCTTTTCCCCGTTCTTTATTTTTTTCTTTAATTCTGGATTTAAATCATAACAAGCTTTTGACGCTTTAATACCCAAAATACAGGTTCCCTTTTCAGTAAGATAATCGTCCTTAGTTAACTCTGTAGTTGTACTATGAGTACATTGAATAAAAGAATGGCCAATTGCATTGATTGAGTCTAATAAAATCATTTCTTATTCTTCCTTTAAAAATTGAAAAAGTTCATCTATTTGTTTAATCACACAAGAATTTGACTTGTATATTCTATTTAAGATGCTTTTAAGTCCATTAATTGGATGTGTTTTTGGAAATTGTGTAGATTCGTTAAATTGGTTAATAAAAAATTCAGGAATTAGAAGGACGCATTTTTTATAATTATTCGAATTAATTTTTAAAAACACTTCTGAATTTTTTATGGAATTTTGATAGAAAACATCATTAATAGAAGAGGAATTGCATGATTCGTATTGCCCCATTGGAAACGTATCAATTAATTCATATGGAATAATTCCGTAAATTATAGAATAAAAAACCAAATGGATGTCTCTTCTTTGAATAAGTTGATTGTTATTTATTAATTTTAACCAGTTGTTAGTGGTAGGCGAATTTTTGCCTTTTACATCCAATTCGGGTAAAATTATTAGATACTTAGTTTCTTTAGGGGGGCGATAATCGTTAATTATTTTTTGTCCGTATCGATAAATTAAAGGTCTATCTACACTTTCGGTACAAGCATAAAGCCTTCCATGATTTTTATATACTTTCTCGTAAATCTCAAAAAAAGGTTTATTATTTTTTATTAGACTGGCGGCTTTTACTAAATTAGGATGAGCTCGAATTCTTTGTTCTACTAACTCCCATAGATTTCCTTCTCTTATTGCTTGTCTTATTGTTCTTAATTCAGAGAATGATAAGTATAAGTTGTGCTTTGCCAATAACTCAACCCTTAAATTTTCTTCAAAATTTTTAACTTCCTTAAGTGAAAATTTTGAGCAAATTGGACAATGGCACGGGAATTCTTCTAATTCTTCAAGCTTTTTAGTACCTGTTGATAGGGTAAAATAACGATTTTGTTTTGCAAATAATATGTATGCTGCCGAATCCATTAAATCACAGCCACATGCGACCGCCAAAGAAAAATATTGCGGTAATCCTAGCCCAAACATGTGAATTGGTTTGTTGGGAGCAATAAACTGTTTTACAGTCAATAAAATTTGTGTGGTTAACTCAAACCTGTAATTTAAAAACGCTTTTACTATTCCACCGATAGCAAAGACTCCAAAATCTAATTCACTCATTTTGAGTGAGCTTTCTTTCAGCAAGTCTAAATGTTTTCCTCCGTGTATTGGACCAAACCAACAGCAATCTGAACGTGTCCTCCTTGAAATATTACTTTTTGCCCTCTGAATAGTAGTTAACACTTTTTCCTTAGCAATATCGTAGGGATCTTCTAGTTGCACTGGTATATCTAATATAACAGAAAAATCTGCTCCTATGCTTTCTTGAAATTTCTCAATACTATTCGCATCAATATCTAATGAATCTTTATTATACATATATTGTTGAAACGCACCACTATCGGTTGCTATTATTCCATCATAATTTAAATATTCGTGAAGTCCCTTCTGTAAAACTTGAGCTCTTAAGTTTTCCTTTTTATAAATAATGTATGCGTTAGTAAAAAGACATTGGGCACCAATTTTCTTTAAATCGAGAGGGGAAATAATGTTTTTGTAAGGATGTACTACTGGAAATAAATTAGGAGTAAGCATCTCTTTATTGTTTAATTGTATTCTACCTAAACGCGCTAATGCATCGATATCATTTATTTCAAATTTCATATTCAATCACTCCTAGTTCAGAATTTGTCAATCAAAAAATTCTTTTAAACGGTTTTCTTGAAATAATTTTTCTAACCAGTCTACTTTTCCTACATAATACGTTTCTAAATCTTTTTCTTTTAGAATATCATCCATTATCGTTTTAGTTATTGATTCAATATTTATTTTTGTGGTATCAATTTCTAATATGGGCGATTTTAATTGTTTATTAATAAAAAAATTTACGGAGTTTCCTAAAATTTCTGATTGAACATTTTCTCTAATTTTTTCTATTTTATATCCTCTTTTTTTTAACCTTATAAATAATTCGTCAGGATCACATCTCAATATTATAACCCAATCGATATATCGTTCTGGAACAATATCTGAAAAATGACTTTCAATTATTAAAAACTCAAAATTTGCTTTTCTATATTTTTCTATTAACTTAATCAAGAAGGGAATTAATTTACTTCTATTTATAATAGATGTTTCTCTTTTAGTGTCATAATCTATTATTAGATTTTCTGAAATTGCTAATTCATTTAAACTAATTACTTTAACTTTAAGGAAATTAGCGATGTTATTTGAAACAGTAGTTTTTCCCGTTCCTGGTGTGCCAGAGATCACTAAAATTTTCATGTTTAAATAAGTAAAATTAATCATCAAATATAAAAACAATATTCTGTAAATAGAAATAAAATTACCACTTAAATACTTCAGGCTAACTATAATAAAAATCAGAACATTTAATGAAAGATTTAAATGGGAAAGGGGGGCTTCGAACCCCCGACCTCACGGTTATCAGCCGTGCGCTATACCAGGCTAAGCCACTCTCCCTATGCGATCCCGCTTATTTCACCAAATTCTATAAATATCATAAAATTTGATTTTTTAATATATCCCTAAAGATTAGATATTTAAAAAATTTTTGGCTTCTAAAGCCTCAAATTTTAATAGAATAAAGAGCATACTTTTTTATAATAATCTTAAAAAGTGAATTGAATGTCTAATATTTTAAATTATTCTATTATTGGGTTAGAGGATTATCTAATAAGTTTTGAAAGCTATTGTTCACCATGTGAAATCCAAAAGTTTTGTAAATATGGAAAAACAGAAACTTTTTCGATAACGATAAACTGTGGTGATTTAAATAGAGCAAAAGAAAAAATTAAATTTGAACAGCTTCAAAAGCTTCAAAAAAAAGAGGCCGTTTCTGTCACTTATGAAGAGCTAATTAAGAAAGTGAAGATAAACTTGCAAAACATATTTAGTCAAATATGGAAAGAAAAAGTCAAAGCTCAAAAAGAGGAAATTAGATGTCTAGATTCGAGAAAAACGGACTCTATGCTTGTTGCCCAACAAGGTCAAGACTGGTGGCAAGATTTTGTTATCACAATGAAACAAATAAATCAAGAGTGTGAAAAAATCCTGTAAATCGACACTACAATTTGAATATAACACCACGAAAACGAATTTAATTTTTTAAATTTGAAATTTTTATATAGAAAAGTAGGAATCATAGGAAAACAATGATTCTATCTGTTATTATTTTTGGGTTTACAACATTTATGCTATTAATGCTGTAGGATATTGTAGACAGCATATAATTTTGATCGAAAGATTTATATATCCAATGTGGATATAATACATTTGCATTCAAGGAAGGAATCGATTTTCAGTCACAAGAAATTTAGATTTTCAAATAATGCATTTTTCAGTTAGTTTACACGGGAATCTAGTAGTTTTAATATTTAGTTTGAGAATTATTTTTTTAAAAAGAGGTTTTAAATATGGAAATAAAATCTGAAGTTAGAAATTTATCAAATTTATGTCCAGAATGTGAAGGAAAGACAATTTCAATTCAAGAAAAGGGAGAAATCGTATGTCGTCAATGTGGGTTAGTTATAAGCGAAAGGATTGTGGATACAGCTCATAGCGGTAAAAGAGCTTTTACAAAACAAGAAAAAGAAAGAAGGGAAAGGATGGGTTCTCCAATCTCTATTTTGTTGCCTGATATGGGTTTAAGTACCATTATTGATAAAAATAACATAACAAATCCTGACTTAAAAAGAGCTGCAAAATGGAATTCTCGTATGACTTGGGATAAAAGGAATATGCTAATCGCCACAACTGAGTTAAAAAGAATAGGAAGTAATTTAAATCTACCAATTCATGTTAAAAAAGCAGCCATTAGGTTATATATTGAAGCATTTAAAAGAAAATTATTACGTGGTAGATCTATAAATGGGATGGTCGCCGCTTGCTTATATTTCGCTTGTAGAGAAAGAAGGATTCCAAGAACGCTTCAAGAAATATTAGATGAAACATCTATCAATGCAAAAAATGTAAGAAGATGCTATAGAACATTGATAAGAGAATTAAATTTGAAAGTGCCTTCTACTGATCCGATTTCTCTTATACCAAGGTATATTGCTGAATTGGGATTAGACACCGAAACTGAAAAAACTGCAAT
>DAOUUT010000276.1 GCA_030668025.1 Promethearchaeota archaeon | reverse complement strand
TAGCAACTAATTTCATATCTGCATCTTTAGTTCCAACATCCGGACCTGGAACATAAATATCTTTATATTGTCGTATCAAACGGGCAAAACCGCTAATTATTTTGTCGTGTTCTTCAGGAGAGATAGAGCGGTCAGCCACAATACCGGATTTTCCACCCCCATAAGGAAGGTTAGCGGCTGCGTTTTTTAGAGTCATGCCTCGAGCTAAATTATGTATGTCAGCGGGAGTTATGTCTGGTAACATTCTGATACCACCCATGGATGGTCTTCCCATAGAAAGGTTATCGACTACTAAATACCCCCCAATTTCTAATTTTGAGATCTCATCCCACATACAGGCTACAAGTTGGGGTCCAAGTCTATCGCTTACAATTCCCAACCTTGATAAAAGATGCTCGTCAACATTGGTAAATTCTAAATAACATTTCCCGTTATCTTTTTTAAGTCTATTTATTAGGGTAGCTTCTGGAAGGTTCTCGCGAAGATAAACATCCATCTTTTTTGGAATCATGATTTCTTTCCTAATATTTTCTTAACTTTATTTAAGTAATACTTCAATTATAATAATTTGAGATTTATTTGAGATAAATTTTAAGGTATAAATAATTTAGGATTCATTTACTTATATGGATTTTTCACTTGAAATGTGTTTTGACCTATCTATTCTATTATAATTCTTTTGAGGATATTTTATTAGAAATTAATTAAAACCATCAACAATAACAAATATAATATAGTGATTAAACAAAAAAAACTCCTAGTAATTGGCGTAGACCAAGCAATCCCATACTTTATTAAAAAATTTGCAAACGAGAATCTTATCCCAAATATTAATCACTTGATTGAGAATGGCGTATTTTCTGAAGCATATCCTTGTCCACCTTGTGATACACCCACGAATTGGACAACTATAGCAACTGGTGCTTCTACAGCAATTCATGGTTCTACCAGTTTTTATATGCATCTTTCTGGAGAACCACTCGATTTTGGACTTAAACATAGATCTCGAACACAATTATCGCGTTATTGTAAAGCAGAGTATTTTTGGGACGTTGCAGATAAATGTGGACTTTCAACATTTGTAATAAATTATCCAGGTGGATGGCCAAGAGTTTTTAAAAAAGGAGCAATGAGTTTACTATCTTGGCCTATTCCAGAATCTCTCCCGAGAATTATTTCTTCGCAGGTAACACAAAAATTTTCAAAAACAAATTCTAATTTTTCACTCCGCATATCAAAAGCAGAAGAATTCGGTGATCAGGTTAGAAGTTATTCTATTCCATTACAAATTTCAATAGATATCAAGTACGGTATTATTAAAAAAAAATATTCCCTGAAAGCTTTCATTATCGATTCAAAAGGAGAGGGTTATGATAAACTTTGGCTTCAACATGGATGTGATAAAGAAAATCATATGCTGAATGAAAATTCATGGAGTAATTGGATACATGTAAGGGTTGAAACGATCCATGGAAAGTTACCTTGTCTTTTAAAAATAAGATTTTTTGAATTAAATAAAGATGGAAGTAGCATTAAAATACAAAGAACTAACATCTATAATATAAAAGGATGGACAACTCCAGAAGGATTTGCAGAAAAACTCGTTAAAAATGTAATAATTCCCGAACCTCCAAAAGACCAAAAAGTCGAGTACATGATACCCGGAAAAGTAGAACCATACCTTTTATACGCAAGACAAGAAGCCTTAACATTAGTTCAAGCCATAAACTTTGCCAAAAAAAGCTTAGATTGGCAAATATGTTTCTTTCATATCCATCACTTAGATACTGTGAATCACAAAACTTTGGCGTATTTATACGAGAAGTCCCCACTTTATTCTGAAAAAGCAGCAAGAAAAGCACTAGATTATGTTAAAACTGCTTATAAGATCGTTGATGAGCTCGTAGGATTATTGTTAAAATCTTGTGTTGACCAAGATACAATTGTAGTTTTTATCTCGGATCATGGCGCTATACCTACTTGGAAGATCGCTAACATACCATTAGCTTTAATGAGAGCTGGACTATTAAAGTATCAATGGAACGATGTTAAAAAGAAGTATTGTGTAGATTGGAAAAAAACACTTGCATTTCCTTATCTAGAACCTCCTTATATTTGGGTCAACCTTAAAGGTAGAGAACCTCATGGAATTGTAAACCCATCTGATTATGAAACTGTGAGAGACGATATTATTAAAGCTCTTTATGATATTAAGGACTCCAAAACAGGAGAAAAGGTCGTAAAACTTGCCGTAAAAAAAGAAGACGCAAACGAACTCGGACAAAATGGAGAACGTATAGGGGATGTTATATTTTTTTTAAACCCACCTTTCCAAATTTTCGACGACAATTTATCTTTACTAAATGCAGCTGAATTATCTCGAAAGCTTATGAAAAAACCAGAAACATATAATGCTCAAAAATGTTTTGGAGCTCACGCATATTATCTTCCTTCCACAAAATTTGGTAATTTTTCTATTAGTTCCCCTTTGATAATATGTGGTTCAGGAATTAAAAAAGGTGTAACATTAAAACAACCGGTAAAATTAATCGATGTAGCGCCTACCCTATCTCGTATTTTAAGCATTCCTAAACCTAAACACTCACAAGGAAGAGTATTATCTGAGATTTTTGAATAAAAGCACAATCAAAATAAAATCTTTGCTCTTTCATTAGTTTAATTTAATAATAAAAAATAATTACTTAATTCAAAATTAGATAGACGAGGTAAAATGAAAATGGTAACAATAATAGCCACAATTAATGTAAAAGAAGGCAAACTCGATGAGGCAATTGAAGTTTTGAAGGAGATTGTCCCTCAGATAAAAGCTTCGGAACCAGGAACTTTAGAATACATCCCTCACACAGTCGCAGGTCGTAAGTTTAAAAATACGATTATTTTTTACGAGAAATATGAAAGCGAAGAAGCAATGAAAACACACATGGCTAACTTAGCTAAAGCAACTGTGAAATTAGCTCCGTTATTAGACCCTGGGATGGATTTAAAAACATGTTTTGAAATTGTTTAAAAAATTTATTTTTATTTTTTTTTTCTACTTATTCGTTGTCTTGTATAAAAGGTTTACCAAAAGCCAAGCATAACTCTGCTCTACTTAACTCTCGTCCGATATAATTGATATGAGCCAAACTGTTAGTTAAGTTTAATTCAAGAATTTTTTTTCCAAGTGCCTCTGCACTACTTCCTATTAAAGCCTTAAGAAGAATATTATCGTTAGAAAAAAATATAGCGTAGATTTCTTTAGCGTAATGATTTACATAGAATTTAAAATATCCTTTTTTATCGGGAGTATAGCCAAAATCGTATTTCTTCACAAAAATAGCTTTTGTTTTATCAATATCTGGAATATTTTGACTTATTTTTCCTTTTGCTTTAAAAATTTTAATACCGTGATTTATAGGGGGTGTTTTTTTGAATTTTGAGATATAATTTAGTTTCACGCTCTCTTTAAGCTCGGCTACCCCACCCATTAATTTAGTGCTATGCTCAACTGTAAATAATATTCCCATATCTAACTCAATTGCGATGCTTGCTAACAACCCATTTATTCCCACCGAATCGATATCCATAAGCTCTACGACGTTAGAAATGCCAAAGAATAGAGGTAATTCCAATTTATTATTTTCTTCTTTTAAAACTTGCTTTTTATATAAGAAATATGCTTCCAAAGAATTGCAAATCCCTGGAACGATGGGAGTTTCTAATAGTGGATCAGCAATTAACTTTTTAAATCCTTGTTGTCTCAATTCTTGTGTTAATTTAAACAAATTTTTAACTCTTATTTCTGGTTCTTTAGGGAAATAGGCGGACTTGATGTTTGTTGGTAATATTACAATAGGTATATCTCTAGGAATACTTAAGAAATCCTTATAATTTCCAAGATCTAAACTTAGGATCATATCAACGCCTTCATCAACAGCCGCTAATATTTCACTTTTTTCCATTGAATCTACACTAATTAAAACATTAAACTTATTTCGTATAAGATTAACAATCTCTTTTACCCTTTCTGGATATGGTTTGTTTGCTACACATCCAACATCAATAATATCCGCACCAGATTCGACATAATGTTTTACTTTTTTAATTATCTCTTGATTACTTTTTTCAGGACAATTAACAATTTCGGCAATAATCGGAGGAGGAAGATTACGTCCAATCATAATATCTCCGATCTGTTTATTGATATAAAAAGTATGGAATCCAAGATCATTCTTAGCTATTTCGATCTGTTCCTTAGCAATTTCTTCATATATATTTTCGCAAGAAATCTCAAATAACTTATTTGCTGCAACTTTATTTGATAATTTGATAGTTTCCAACTGTTTTAAAATCATAGGTAGGTCGGAAG
>DAOUUT010000214.1 GCA_030668025.1 Promethearchaeota archaeon | reverse complement strand
ATTTTTGTTTTTATGAATGTTTTATTAAAGAAAGGAGATCATGTGGTCGTTCAATATCCTGCTTATCAATCGCTATACGAAATCGCTAATGCCATTGGATGCAAAGTAACTAAATGGATAATGAGTGATGAAAATAATTGGGAACTTGACTTGAATTTTTTGGAATCTAACATCAATAAATCTACTAAATGTATTGTTGTAAATTTTCCACATAATCCAACTGGTCACCTCATCTCAAAAGAAAATTACGAAAAAATTATTAAGATAGCTAAAGAAAACGATATTTACGTTCTTTCTGACGAGGTTTATAAATTTTTAGAGTATAATAAAGACGACAGATTACCATCTGCTTGCGATCTTTACGAAAACGGAATATCAATAAACGTGATGTCAAAAGCATTTGGCCTTGCTGGGTTAAGAATTGGTTGGATTGCAACAAAAAATAAAGCACTTTTCAAAAAAATCGCTTCTTTCAAGAATTATACTACTATTTGCAATAGTGCCTTAAGCGAGTTTTTTTCAATTTTGGCTTTGCGTAATAAGGACAAAATTATTAACCGGAATTTGGACATTATTAATAAAAATTTGAACCTTCTGGATAAATTTTTCGAAAATTATAGTAAATATGTAGCTTGGGTGAGACCTAAGGCAGGTTCGATTGCTTTTCCAAGGTTGTTAATTGAACAGGATGTAGAAGAATTTTGTCTTGATCTATTAGAGAAGAAGGGAGTGTTATTAATGCCAGGTACTCAGTTCAATTATGGAACCTCCCACTTTAGAATTGGATTTGGTCGAAAGAACTTACCTGATGCCCTACAACACTTTGATAACTATATAACAGAAAATTATGATTTATAATAATTATTATGTTATCTGGGAGAAATTCTAAAATATTTACTATTGTTTTTTTGAATACTTAAACTATAAAGGCAATGTAACTCTTTTCTACTAAATATAGGGTTATTTTTTAGTAATTATTACTTCTCTAGATATTGAAGATTTATTCATCGATCTAAAAGATGCGTTTTTGATAAATGCATCAAATTTAGTTTCTTCCTTTGAGATGGGGTATTTAATTATTTTAATGAACATTCCCACTCATAGATTCTTCCATAATAAAAGAATAATGTATGAGTAGGTTATACCCACAAAAGAAAGAAAAATATGAATAATAATGTTAAAAGCAACACAAAGAATGACCGGAACGGTCAAATGGTATAATGAGAAGAAAGGGTTTGGATTCATAACCCTTGATAGGGATGGTAAGGATATTTTTTTACACCATACTGCACTGCAACCAAACGAAGATAATAATATCACCAGCGGTGATTTTCTTACATTCGCAATTAAACCACAAAAAAAAGGTCTTGCCGCTGTTGAAGTTAAACGGTTAGATTCAGAAGAAGTTGTTCAATCTTCAATATCGGAAGAATTTAAGCCTTTGCAGTACAATCAAATTGATAGTGGTTTAAATTTTGCTGATCTTGGTCTAGACTCTGAGATTTTACACGCAGTAAGAGATTCGGGTTATAAGGTCCCGACACCAATTCAAACTCAGTCAATCCCTATTATATTGAAGGGAAAAGATATGTTAGGTTGTGCTCAGACAGGCACGGGTAAGACTGCTGCTTATGCACTTCCTATCTTGCAACGATTAGTTAGTATAAAGAACAACACTAACATAAAAAACAAATGTAAAATTAGTGTTTTAGTCGTTGCTCCTACAAGAGAGCTTGCAATCCAAATTAAGGACAGTTTTAGTATTTATGGAAAATATACTGGACTAAGAAATACTGTTGTTTATGGGGGGGTTGGACAAAATCCACAAGTGAAAAGTTTACAACAGGGAGTTGATATTTTGGTTGCGACACCCGGTAGATTACTCGATTTGATGAGACAAGGCCACATAAACCTAGGATATGTTGAGTTTTTTATTCTAGACGAAGGTGATAGAATGCTAGATATGGGTTTCATCAATGATATTCGGACTATCATCAAAAGCATGCCTAAAATGAACCGACAGACACTACTATTTTCTGCTACGATACCACAAGAAGTTAAAAAACTGGCTAATAGTATTCTAAATAAACCCATAAGAATAGATATCACACCAGAACAACCAACCTTGGAAATTCTTAAACAAACTGTATTTTTAATCTCCAAAAAGAAAAAGCAAGCATTATTGGAAAAGTTATTAGCCGATAAATCGATTATACGAGCATTAGTTTTTATGCGCACAAAACACAGCGCCAATCGAATTGTTAAGAATTTAAAAAGGAAGGGAATACGCACTGATGCTATACACGGGGATAAATCACAAACTGCACGTCAAGATGCGCTTAAAAACTTTCGTAAAGGAGCAATTCGTGTTCTAGTAGCTACAGATGTCGCTTCTCGAGGAATTGATGTGGATGAAATCTCACATGTCATACAATTTGATTTACCAAATGAAGCGGAAACTTATTTACATCGTATTGGGAGGACAGCAAGAGCAGGTGCTGGAGGGATAGCCTATGCTTTCTGCGAGGAGAATGAACGGTCCAAGTTAAAAGAAATCGAGAAGTTAATTCGAATGCGATTAAAAGTAGTAAAAAATCACATCTAAATCGTTAAATTTGCGAGTGGAAATTTACAAGGAGTATCAAAACACTTTGAAGGATATCTCCAGAGAAATTTATGAGCGGTTATAAAAGCTGGAATAATAGAAATAAATTAACACTGCCAAAGATTCCTAAAACGATTCCAGTATAAAATCCCGCAGCAATCGTACCTTTCGTCTTTTTCTTCATCATAAATCCTACTGTATGTATAATAAAGTTAAGTATTCCGAAAATTGACACACATATCCCAAAGACGTATCCGATAACTAATTCCAATATTATAGCTATAAATGTTAACATTGAAATACTCATTATTATTGAGGATGCAGCAAGATACTTCTTTATCGTTATAAATTCTTTTATTTTATAGACTTCCATGCCTAATTCTTCAAAAATATGAAGTACTTGCATCAACAATAGAAGTAAAAACCAGATTTCAACTATAATAGGAGGCATGATATAATTAAAGAAATTAAAGATTTATTATTTTTTGATCTAAAACCCATTCATTTTAGCCATAACTTTGTATAGTCCTTGGGTTCCATGGTTTTCTAATCCTAAGGCTGTGGCTGAAATATAAAATTGATAAGCTAGAGCTAAACCAGGTAGCGATAAATTCAATTGTTTCGCTTCTTTTAACGCAATGCCCATGTCCTTTATAAAATGTTTAATAAAAAAGCCCGGATCGAAATTACCTTTTACAATTCGGGGACCAAGATTGTTTATGGACCAACAACCTGCAGCACCCTTCCCAATAACATTTATTACTTCACCTAAATCATTTCCTGCTTTATAAGCGTATAACAAAGACTCTACAACCCCTATCATAGTAGAGGCAATGAGAATTTGATTGCTCATTTTAGTATGCTGCCCAGCTCCTGCTTTTCCCATATATGCGATATTTTTACCCATTAACTCGAAAAAAGGGAATATTTTTTCATAAGTCTCTTTATCACCACCAGCCATTATTGCTAGCGTTCCGTTTTTAGCGCCAACATCTCCTCCAGATACAGGGGCGTCGATAGATGATACATCTATCTTTTTTGCCTCTTCATATACTTTTTGAGCAAGAGAAGGCTCGGAGGTTGTCATATCAACAATAATTGCCCCTTTTTTTATCGCTTTTAGAACTCCGTTTTCGCCTAGATAGACTTCTTCGACATCGTGAGGGAAGCCAACGATGGTAAAAACAATATCGCTCTTTTCAGCAACTTCTTTAGGGTTTGAACACCAAATAGCTCCCATCTCGATTAATTCTTTAGCTTTTTCTTTTGTTCGATTATAAACTGAAATGTTATATCCAGCTTTTAAAATATGAGCACACATAGACTTACCCATAACTCCTGTTCCTATCCATCCAACACGGTTATCCATATTTTTATCATCCTTTTAAGCGAAATTCTTTAATTATTATATTGCAGATTAATTTAAGAAAATTTGTAATCTTTTTCCTATAGATTTTTAATATAGAAATTAAGAGTTATTTTGGGGTTTGGTCCCAAAAAAGATTTCCTTTCTTAACATTATCAATTCGGGTTCTATGCTTAAGCGCAGAAACCGCTTGAACAGTTTCTTTAATAGAATGAAAAGTAGGTATGTAGGCGAGTTCAAGGGATTCGATTATTATAGCGTATTTTGGAACGTACGGAACAAAACATACGACGGGCTTATTTTTTGTAGAAACAATATTAGCTATCCTTCGACCTATTTGAAACGAGATGTTAGGAGGATAAGGAAGCAGTAGTAATATTATACACTCAATACGCTCAACATCCGATAAATATCTTACTATATCTTCAATATCGGTATCGATCACAGAACCCGTTAAATCTATTGGATTATTAAAGGATGCAATTTCTCGGGCAGAGGGATTCATTAGCTCTTTTAAGTCTTTTTTCTCTTGCCTTTCAAGTCGTACTGCATTCAAACCATAATTTTTCAACATATCGGACGCTATTACTCCGTGACCTCCAGAAACTGACACAATCACGACATTTCCATAGGTTATAACATTTTCCCCAAATGGATTGCGATGATGTGATAATACATCATAGACTTTTAAGCTCGATAATAGCTCTCTTTCAGAATTAGGTTGTATTATTTGATATTGTCTTAATGCTGCCGATAAGATTTTATAATTTCCGGCTAAACTAGCCGTATGCGACTGTGTGGCTACTTTTCCTTCCCTAGTTTTTCCTCCAAAGAAAGTTACGACAGTATCCTCTGATTCTTTTGCTAATTGCAAAAATCTTCTTGCTCTCCCTTCCTTAAATCCCTCTAAATAGAACGCAATATTTGTCGTTTCCTTATCGACATTGCTAAAATATTCTAATAGCATTGTTTCGTCAACAACAGCTCGATTTCCTATAGAAACTGCGGTAGATACGCCTATATTTCTCTCCTTGAATTTATTGAAAAACTGATCTACCAATACCCCTCCACTTTGACTTATTAAAGCAACAGAACCCTTCGGCGGTCTCGTAATACGCTCCGTCGGTAAAAAGATTGTGTCTACAAGTGGACTTGCGTAAACACCAAGACAATTCGGACCGAGAACTGCAATATCATTTTCAAAAGCTATTTTCTCCAACATTTGTTGTCTTTTCTTACCTTTTCCCCCGATTTCAGCAAAACCACCACTAATTATGACGCTTGAAGGAATCCCTAGATCTGCGCAGTCTTGAATGTAATCTAAGGTGTCATCCGGTCCAACTGCAATAACGAGAAGATCTGGAATCTTAGGTAATTTATCTAACCTTTCATATAATTGAATACCTTCAATATCCCCTCCCGTTGGATAAATTCCAAAAACCTCGACATTCATTTCAAACTCGTTTTTTAATAAAACAATTCTTCCTGGGCTAAGGGGATTTCTTTTTGAAATACCCACTACTGCCATTGATTTTGGTTTGAATAACTTTTCTAAGTCCATTTTTTATCATTTAGGAAATATTAAATTATTTATACATAGAAATCCCGAATTTTAAAAAAACAATGCTATTTTTTTAATGGGTTTTATCATAATAAAATTATTGGACAGAAATTGGAGATATAAGAATATCTTTCGTCTATATATTTATAAAGACAGAAAATAAATATTATCGTTAAAATTTATTTAAAATTGATGATCATGAGTGAAAACCAAACAAGAAAATTTTCGTATAAACGCGCAGTCTCCTACAGTATCGGTCAAATTGCCGATATCGCATCCTACCAAGCATTCACATTTTTAACTTTTACGTTTTACTTTGCTGTAGTAGGAATCGATATAACTCTAATTTCTCTTGCATTTATCATATGGTCGATATGGAATAGTTTTAACGACACATTTATCGGATATTTATCAGATAAAACTCATACGAAGTGGGGGCGCAGATTCCCTTGGATCATGATTTCTTTAATTCCAATAGCTGTGATTATGATTTTATTGTTTACACCACCAACTTTAATAGGTATCATCGATCCTACTATAAATTTCATATATTTCATAGCAATAATCATTGTATTTGAATTATTCTTTACAATGTATGATATAAATTATACTTCTTTGTACCCAGAAATTTTTATAACTGAGGAAGAACGGGCCAAAGGTAATAATGTAAGACAAATTTTTGCTATATTTGGATTGCTCGCAGCCTTCCTTTTGCCGGGTATTTTTATTTCTAGCTATACAAGCCCATTACCAGGAGAATATCCTACTTTTGGAATAGTAGTTGCCATAATTGTCATTATTGCTGGTTTACTTTTCTTAAAATTCTCACCAAAAGGAAGAACAGAATTTCGCGAGGATTATAAAACTGCTCCTAATTTTTTTAACACTTTAAAATATAGTTTTAAAAATAAGAGCTTCATGCATTATATTCCCGCAGAAATTGCTAATTGGTTTGTTTATGGCATGATCCCTGTAATAGTTCCCCTTTATGGTGAGTTTATTTTAGGTTTTGAAGACCCTTT
>DAOUUT010000212.1 GCA_030668025.1 Promethearchaeota archaeon | reverse complement strand
GGCCAATCGAGGATAGAAGCAGAAAAATTAGCAAGAGAAATTGCGGCTTTTCCAAAAACTTGCATGAGAAACGATCGCTTCTCCGCTTATGAACAATTTGGATTAGATATTAAAGATGCGATGGTAAATGAATTTGAATACGGTTTAAAAACCTTGGAAAGCGGAGAATACATGGAAGGAAGCCAAGCTTTTACTAACGGTAAAGGTAAACACGGTAATTTTAAGAAGATATAAAATAATATGTATAAAATAATATGGAATATGGTGATTAGATGATTGTGTTTGAAGAATTTAGAGTAAAAACCCCAGAAAGAGAAGTTTTACTAGAAATTACAAATGAAATTAGAAAGATTGTAAGGAGTTCGGGTATAAATGAAGGTGTATGCCGCGTATTTGTACCTCATACAACTGCGGGAATAACCATTAATGAGAACGCAGATCCCTCTGTTATGAAAGATATTTCTAATTATTTGAGCAAATTGATACCAAAAGGCGGAAGTTTAGGATGTTCATTTAGACATATGGAGGGTAATTCAGACGCGCATGTCAAATGCTCTTTAACAGGACACTCATTAGAATTATTAATTCATGAAGGTAAATTAATGCTTGGAACATGGCAAGGGGTAATGTTTGCAGAATATGACGGCCCGCGAAACAGAAAAGTCTTTGTCCAAATTCAAGGAGAAATTAATTAAAATAATATCAATAAATTATCCATCATTTCTTTACTAATTTTAAAGTTATAAAGAATGTTATAATTACTAAACCATTAATTAAGTGAAAGGGTAAAAATACATCGATTTCCCCTAAAAAACTAATAACAATTGGTCCAATTGCGCTACACAAAAATCCTATAGCGTTGTTTAATCCGATGCCCGTACCTTTTAAATCCGGGTCAATTTTTTCGATAATATTTAATAGTAATGTGTTTCCTGCTGGTTCGTATAACGCTAACCCTATCCCAACTAATGTCGTAATAATTAAAAACACAATCAGATTAAAAACAATACTAGTCAAGAACGAAAGAGAAAAAAAGATAACAATTATCTGCCCCACCAACATCATTTTTCTTGGACTATGACGATCTGTTAATCTACCAGAGATAACTACAAAAGTTACGTAAGCCGCTACGATAAGAATTAAAACATAGCTCGTTTGAATTTCGTCCAAAATAAATTGGACCTGTAAGACCCAAATTAAATATGCCATAATTCCTCCAAATATAAACCATCTTACGCTATTTAAAAATATAGTAATTATAAACTGCCTTTCTTGTAATAAGATTTTTACATTTGCTAAATTTAGCGTCATTTTATTCTCATTTTTAGGACTTTCTAAATTGGGTTTATTTTCCTTTTCTTTCAAGAAAATAATCATAACTACACCAGATATTATTGTTAAAACCCCCGAAATAGAAAATATATTCCTAAACCCGAAATATGAAGAGATGTATCCCCCGATAACTATGCCTCCAAAAGTACCTAAGGACATCGATAACGCGTATAACCCCATTCCTTTTCCGTGCTCTTCTTTCTCATAAATATCACCAATAATTGCTTGTAAAATGGATGTATAAGCACCTGCCCCCTGAATTGCTCTAAAGATTATAAGTTGAACAATGTCCTGAGCGATAAAACATAAAAAAGTTCCAATTATGTATATAATCAATCCGATAAATACTACTAATCTTCTACCATACTTATCAGAGGCAGCAGCGAATGGAAATTGAAACAATGCTTGCGTTACAGCAAAAATTCCTATTACGATTCCATAAGCGGTAAGTGTTCCAGAGAGGTCTATAATAAAAGAAGGTAACCCAATATTAACTACGCTTATTCCTAAATTTCTAAAAAATACTCCCATTAAGACAACACAAAGTAAAATTTTTACATGCTTTCCAAAATTGCTCTTTGAACTCTTTAAATTATCCTTAGTTTTAATCCCCATTTATTTGATAAATTAAGAAATAAATTTAAAGTTATTTTTCGCAATATTTTAAACTTTTAATACTCATATTTACATAATCTTAGTTATTAATTTGGAAAAAAGGGATAATAATGGAGTTTGGATTTAATTCTTTATCAAATTTAGCCCAGATTAGGAAAGATGTGAAGAGAAAAAGAATTTCTAGTTACGATAAAACTGGGGCAAATGCTGATTTCTTTACATTCAAAGCCAATGAAATAAGGGAAATTTGTAACATAGAAAGCGCTGGAATGATAAAACACATCTGGATGACGATTGCCTCGGGAGATCCTTATTACTTGAGAAAAACAGTTATTAGAATGTGGTGGGATAACGAAGAGCACACTTCAGTAGAGTGCCCAATAGGTGACTTTTTTGGGGTAGGGCATGCAAAAACCGTAAATTTTTGGAGTCTACCGCTTTCTATGGGACCAGAGGACGGAAAAGGATTTAATTGTTTTTTCCCAATGCCGTTTTCAAAACGAGCTCGAATAGAAATTGAAAACGAAAGCGATGTCGCCTTGGTAGTTTATTTTTATGTTGATTACGAAGAATATAACGCGTTAGACTCTACTTATGGTAGATTTCACGTATTTTGGAATCGCGTAAATCCATGTGAAGGAAGTGATTATAAAAAGAAGAAAGTGGAATTCAATTTTAAAAAGAATCCTACGCACGAGAAAGATTATTTTGTTATGAACGCTGAAGGTGAAGGCCATTTCGTTGGATTTCATTTAGACATTCATAATTTGTATGAAACTGAGAAGCACAATTGGCCTGGGGAAGGAGACGATTACATAGAGATCGATGACGGTGAAATTATTCTTTATGGAACTGGCACTGAAGATTATTTTTGCACATCGTGGTGCCCAACTCAATACTATTGCTCGCCCTACTTTGGAATTCCATTGCCGGGAGGTAAAAATTGGAGCGGAAAAATATCCTATTATCGGTATCACATTGAAGATCCAATATATTTTCATAAAAATATTAAAGTAAAGATAGAGCACGGTCACGCGAATCAAAGATCAGACGATTGGTCTTCAACAGCTTACTGGTATCAAGCAGAACCACATCAGAAATTCAAATCTTTTCCGGTAGTTAACGATAGATTACCTAGAGAAGAACCTAAAGAAATATAATCTTAAAAAAAATGAAAATTTAGATTAAATTCACTTTAATTTTTTTAATCGTTCTTCATGAAGTATTTTTAATTTCTCTTGCTGCTCAGTGAATTTTTTGTAATTTAATGGATAGAATTTAAAAATTATTAACCCAATTAAAAGACCAATAGCAGGAACAATTGACATTGAAAGCCTTAACCCAAGTAATGCTTCAGATGTTTGAGTTTCTAATTGAGTATCAAATCCGGTAATTAACTGAACAATTATTAAGGCTATAGCAGAAAAAATCATTGATAATCTAGCAATAAAGGCTCCAATCCCTCCATATGTTGCTTCTCGTCTTTTTCCTGTCTTTATTTCATCGTAATCTATTGCCGCGGAAATTACTGGTTCAGTCATTAATACTCCACTAATTCCAATTCCAGGAAAAAGTCCAATAATTGTTAAACTAATAAAATCTTCTGCTAGAAAGAGTGGTATCATACCAATACAAAATATGATCATTGAGAGAGTTAAGCCAAACTTTGGTCCTTTTTTTCCATAAATTTTCCACCATAATGGGACGCCACCAAGAATTCCTAATGCTATTCCAATCATCGAAAAACCTTCAAGTCCCTCCTCCATATTTAGAATAAATCTTGCATAAAAAGGAAGAATCATTAAAGTAAAACCAAAACAAAAATCAAGCATTGCGTATGTTATTGATCCAATTAAGAATGGTTTGTTTGAAAATGTTTCTTTAAATGCCTTAAGTATTGGTAAAGGTTCATCTATTTGAAATTCTTTCCTCTCTTTTGTTCCTAGAAGAGAGAGATACATTGTAATTGGAATAGTAATACCCATAATAACTCCTGCTATTGCCCAACTACCTAGTGCTACAGCGATCATCGAAGGAATCATGACTCCAATCATTGACGATGTAAATGCAATCGTATCTTTTATAGCTACTACTGAAGCTCTTTCACTCTCATCTTCATACATTTCCGTATATAAAGCGCTCCAAGCGGTAATAGTTATTGTAAATCCCGTATCAAATAAAAAAAGCATTAAAAAACCGTGAAGAAAGACTAAGCCTGTATCACTATATGGGACCCACCACAGTGCCATAAAACCTATCGTCATTGGAATTGTTCCATAGATAATCCATGGTACCCGACGCCCTCTTTTTGGCTTCAATTTATCCATATAGTAGCCAATTAAAGGGTCGTTGATAGCATTCCATATTCCATAGAACAGGAGTAGAAATCCAAATTCAATAAGGGAAAGTCCAGCGTATAAAGTATAAAAAACTAATAACCAAGAACTGATCATATTGTATGGAAGGGCAGAGGGTACTGCGCCTAATGAATACAGTAAATGTCCTAATCGCGAATGTATTTTAATTCCATCAGATTGTTTAACAGATTCTGTCATTTTTAATAATTCACATTTCAATAAAATTTTTAAAAATCAATTTTTAATTAAAATTACATCATTCAATATTTTAATCTTTACTTTTTCGTGTGGTAAGATTTAATAAAAAAGCGTAAGAAGCCAAATTTATTAATCATCTTCAACTATTTCTAAGCCTAAAATTTTCGCTCCGTTTATGAAATCCTCCTTCCAATCGCCTATAAAAGTTACCCTATGCCATCCAAATGCGTCCCAATCATAGTTTTCCATAATTTTTCCAACATCGCTTTCTACTAGCATTTTACAAACGCAGCCATTTTCATCCACTATGTTATCTATTATTTTTCCCGTACGGATTGAGATTTTTTTTTCAAAGACGCTGATCTTAATAGTCGTTACTGGTTTCCCTATTGGAAATTTAACGCGAGGCGAGGCACCTAAAAAATGAGTTTCACCATGGTAGACGATATCATAAGGGGCTTGTGGACCCTCTGGTCCTTGCAAATTACATGGAGCTACACAATGCATATATGTGATTTGATTTTTTTTGATATCAAACGTGTGGTTGGACACATATCCTGGTCTACCAGTTAAGTACAATCCAAAAAGAAAGCTTATGGTCGAATCCATATCAGACTCACATATGCCATATTTTCCTTCTTTACTTAATTCGAAAAAAGCCATGCAAGGATAAGCGGGAATCGCGCCGCACAATAAGAATGTGCCACAATCGGGAGTAATAATGTCAATGTCTTTGTCTTTCAAGATATTTTTAAAAGCTAGATATAGTTTTGCGGAATTTAAAATGGTTTTATCCGTGGGCTCTACTATCGTAGCATTTTTAATCCATTTTTGAGCGATCTCTTTTGCTAGGTCCGTGTTAACCTCATTATAATATTTGAGAATCTCCTCTGGATCTCCTCTAATCATTTCTATTTCGAATACATTCTTTAATATTTCTTTATAAAGTGCTTCATCCTTTCTCCACTGGTGTGCTTGATCTAAACCAACTGTATCGGTATAAAATTCAAATTCCTTATCGCTACTCATTTTACCTATTTGATCCAAAAACTCTGGATGATTTTTAGATATTCGCATTCGTTCGGGATTAAACAACCCTAATATGACATCCCAGTTCATTTTAATGACATCCTTAGCGTAAACCAGTACTCTTTTTCCTCTTAAACGCATGAGATTAAACATATTCTCAAACATCTTGTCAAAATCTTCTAAATTTTTTGAAGACAAAATAGATAGCCGATAATTCTTGTCTTTAACACTTGAGAATATTTTTGTGAATGTATGGTCTCCAGCATAAATAAAATTGGCTAATATTACCGGCTTTTTACTCTCAATAAATTCAATGCCAGCTTGAACAATCCCTGGATCTCCATAATGTCCTATCGTAAAAATTATAACCCCGTCAGCCTCTTCGATATCTTTTTTAATCTGGTTAACTAATTCGTTATCGTAGGTTGTAATAATCTCATTATAGTTAAACTCAATTTTATTAAATTTCTCGTTTAGATGTTTTCTAATGGAATCTATCGTTTTGTTATTATCAAACCCCAAATAAGGCCATCCACCTTCCCATTGTGGTTTTCCTATAAACACAACTTCTATTTTTACATCTTTATTATTCATTTTAAAATTCACTACCAATCAAAAAATTGTATTACTTAATCATTATATTTTGAACTTTAAAAACTTTAAAAATAAGATTTTTGTAAAAACCTTTTTGAACCAATTAATTAAATGTTTCTTTCACGTTTCCAATTAGCATTATCGCTAGTTCTTAAATACCACCTTAAAAGTTTCTCTTTAAGATCGGCTTTAATTTTGTCGTAAGCGTATATATCAATTAAATTACTAGCTTCATTTGGATCGTACATTAAATCGTAAAGCTCTTCCTTCCCACTATCTCGAATAACGAGTTTCCATGTTTTGGTTCTGATCATAGCAGATCGAGCTACGGTTGATGGATTTTCTTGAGGTATATTAGTTTTATCGTAATAAATACCAATACCCGGCATTTCAGGACTTTTAACAATCGGTTCAAAACATTGAGGTTCGCGAGGGTTATATCCTCCCTCAGTAAAAACAGCG
>DAOUUT010000122.1 GCA_030668025.1 Promethearchaeota archaeon | reverse complement strand
AGAAAAAAAGAGTTTTATTTTCATTAAATTACATTACATATCGATATCCCACTTTAGAAAAGAATACGGAAGGAATTTTTCTTGTTCTACTTCTGCTACTACGTATCCCTTCTTCATAGAGTTATCTCCCTTTAAATACGCAGCACCTAATATTCTTTCCACCTCTATTTCGCCCCAAGGATCGCTCTCAGATGACCTTAACGTAATTTCTGCGTTCCCCAGTTTTAATTCCTTAGGTCTTAATGGAACCTCTTCTCTTATTAACCGCGGGTTGTAATCAAAACCCTTGCCATCTGGAGAAGGAAAATGCTTAAAATTGTATGTTATTGACACAATTTCAGAGCCATCACCAATTGTGCCAGTAAAAAGCTCCATAGCATCAGGTGCATTTAATCTACCGTTCAGTTTTGCCTTCACTTCGTAATACCGCGTTCCTTGACGCTCTATCCATCCTTCAACGATTCTCTTTTCGCGTTTAAAATAGATATCTGCCATTTTTTTTGGATATCCAAATACTTCTCGCCCAGCGACTAACGCTTGGTCGTCTGTAACCGGCATTGACAAACAATAACCACCTTCTACACCGTCAAATTCTGCACTTAAAAAAATAGCACCTTCGTTATATGTCACTCCGAAATTTGTTTTAGGATAATATGCGATAAACGCGTAGGCAATTGGAGTGTCCGTAGGTTTTAACGGAGGCGGCAGCAATCGTTTTATTATTTCGGGTTTTATCTCCCAATACACGACCAGCATTTCTGCGTCGTAGAAGTCAGCGGTTTCTCTTTTAGTCATAAACCCGCCCGAAGATCTTAAAAAACTCGTTTTATTTTCACCTCAATTTAGATTTTTATTAATATTATTATTTCAATTTTTAATTTAAAATTACTGGATTGATTATTTATGGTAATGCTTGATCTATTAGTTCCATGAGATCAACCATCTTAATATTCGAATTTAAAGCGGTTATTGCATCAGCGAGGTTTCTATAACAAAACGGGCATATACTCACAAGATAATCTGCGCCCGTCTCCTCAGCTTCCTGAATTCTTGTCTTAGCAACTTCTAATGCTAAATCGGGAAAGCCTTTCTTTACGCCTCCACCAGCTCCGCAACATTTAGCGTTCTCTTTAATCGTTTTCATCTCGGTCAAATTAGATAGTTTAGATAAGATCTCTCTTGGTTCTTCGTAAAGTGGTGAAAGGCCAGAATTTCTTCCTGTATGACAGGGGTCGTGATAGGTGGTATTAATTCCTATATTCTTAAGAGTTATATCTTTTTCATCTAAAAAAGATTTGATATACTCGATCGTGTGAAGCACTCTAATTTCTAAGTCCGCAATTAAATCAGCGTAATCTACTTTTAAAGTCCTGTAACAACCCGCGCAACTCGTAATTATAGTGTTAACGCCACTTTTTTTGAACAACTCGTAATTTTTCACAGCCACTGAATTGAATGCTTTCATATCCCCAGTTCTCTTACCTACGCTTCCGCAACATACTTCATATTCTCCAAAAATAGAAAAATCGACTCCAAGTTTACGAAGTACTTTTGCTGTGTTTATAGCTACAGCTTGAATTTCTGGAGTTAGAGCAGCAGTGCACCCAACAAAATAAAGCACGTCAGCTTTTTCAGAATAGGCATTTTTTACGTTAAAATCAAGTTTTTCCACCCAATTATTTTTCTCTTTGTTATCTCTCTGATATGGATTTAATAACTCAACCATAGCCCGATTCATTGGCACGTGTGCTTCTAGACCACACCCTGCATCTATTAATTCCGCTCTTAAAGCCTCGTAAATAGTTGCATTATCCATATCATAGGCGCAAGCTTCAGAGCACGCGTTACAAGTGGGACATTGATAAATAACTTCAGCCATATCTTTGCTCAGCTCTAATTTTCCTTGCCAAAGAGAGCGAATAATTTGCATTTTTCCTCTTCCAAAGAAAGCTTCAAAGCCAGATGTATGGTCCCTTGCCACGCAAACGCCCCATTTTTGGGGATCTGAAGTATAATCTGTAGCTTCTCGACAATCTCCACAACTTATACATTGTAAAATTGTCGGGCCAATCTTGCTTAAATGCTTAAACTTTTCGTTAGGATTTATTTCAGTCATCTTATTTCCATCTACTCTTCATTTTTAATTATATTTTGTGTTATATCATTATTGTAACTATACATGTGAAATTTATTTGGAGACAATAAAAAATCAGGGTCTACAACCTTTTTCATATCTTTAAAAAATTGTAAAAATTCGGGAGTATAAGCGTTGGCTTCTACTATTGACTGAGAGATTGATTCTCCTAACCAATAATGTACACCCCCATACTGAACTTGATACCTTACCTTTTTATGCCATATATCCATAGCAACTTCACGCTGCTCATCTACATTTTCGGCATTAAAACCACCAGCAAAAATACAATGACCGTTAGGTAATAAATGGATTGATCTGGCGAATAACGAAAAGCTTTGAGTTGGGAAATTACCTCTATTTTCGTTATCAAACAACTCGTTTAAATTTTTCTTATTTTCTATGGAAGAGATTGGTAGTTTATGACAAGTTGTACAGGAGATCTTAGGAGGCGCTAACGAGATAAATTTGTTAAAATAGCTATAAGGAAATTTAAAATCAAACTTCCAGTCCTTTGCTAATTTTAGATCTAGATCAATTTCTGTCCATTCGAAAGGTCTTGCAACATTATCTTTAGTCATTATTCTATTTACTTGTTCAATATAGACTTCCAAAATTCGCTTATCAAACGCTTCAAGTATAAACATAAAAACAGGTCCACTAAGTCTAGCTCTTTTTGGGGGTCGAATTTTAGCTTGGGTAGCTAAGAGTTGAACTACTACGCGGGGGTTTATATAAAGATCGTGTATTCCGTCTTTAACTTCCTTTTGTAGTTCATACATTAATTCAAAAACTTTATTGTAATCGTCTTTTTTAAGAATGTAATTTTTCTGTATTTTGTAAGGCGAATTAGGGAATAACCTTAAAGAACATTTAGTTTTAATGCCCATAGTTCCTGCATCTCCCATGAATAGCCCCGTAAAATCTGGAGCAACGCCGTACCTGCAAAAAGGTTTTGCGTACTTATTAGCTGCAGCCCCAGTCCAAATTATCGTTCCTTGTGGATTTGGTAAAACTACTTCGACACCTAAGCAAATGTTTGGAACTAACCCATATTTAGTGGACCCAAAACCAGCAGTGCTGTTAGAAAGACCTCCTCCAATTGTGGCTGAAAATCCACTTCCAGGACCAAGAACACCTGTCGTTAAATCTTTTTTGTATAGTTCTGATAGTAATGCCCCCCAGGTTACTCCACATTCTACTTCGCAATAGAAATCCTTTTCATTTATCTCAATAATTTTATTCATCCGAGTAAGATCAATAAGGATTCCCCCTTCGATTGTCGCACCTCCAACTAAATCGGCCCCTCCTCCTCGCGGTACTATAGGAATTTTATATTTATTAGCAATTTTTACAATATCTGAAACTTCTTCCGTAGTCTCTGGACGTACTATAATATCAGCCCATCTATCAGGAAAGGCAGGATCAACGTTCCTAGAATAAGCAGCTTTCATGAAATCTTTATCGGAAATATATTCTGTTCCAACCGTTATTTCAATTTCTTTGTATACTTTATCAATTTTGGACATAATTCAATATTAACAAATAATAGATTTGTATTATAATTTCAATTCAGTTAGGTTTTTAAAGGAGATTCTAAAAATAATTGTGATGAGATCGATTGGAGATTTTTAACTATATGATTTATTTCATTTAAAGAGGAGTTTAAATTGACTAATAGAGGTGACTTCAATATGACCCCTGGTTGTCGTGAAACTACCCCATAAGGTTGTGAGGCCAGAGAGCGTATTTTATCTTTTTTTTTTTTTAACATTTTCTACTCCTATGGATTAATTTACCTAATAGTTCAGTTTATAAAACTTCTGGTTAAAGATTATTGTATTTCTGTATTTATATCTATTTTAAGCTATTAATACCAATCCCATTTGAGAAACGAATAGGGTAAAAAATCTCTTTGATCTACCTTAGCAACAACCTCTCCAGGAAGCATAGTATTGTCTGTTTTAAGATATAACGCGCCTAATACCTTTACAACTTCAACTTCAGCCCATGGATCGTGCGCAGTTGAGTTTAACTTTATTTCAGCTACACCCATTTCCATGGATTTTGGACTAACCGAAGTTTCCTGCTTAACTAACCACGGATCGTAATCAAAACCCTTTTTATTAGGTGCTGGAAAGTACTTGAAGTTATAATTAATCGTATTTTTCTTTCTTCCTGGAAGAAGACCCAACTCTTTTATGATACTTGGTGTCTCGCTATCGTTGAATTTACCAGTTAAATTTACTTTAATTTCAATATTCTTTACTCCCAGGCGCTCAGACCAAGCTTCAACATATTTATCCTCTCGATGAAAATGTATTTTCGCAATTTTTTTTGGGAATCCAAAAATCTCCCGCCCCCCAATCATCGCGCGATCGTCGTCAACGGGCATGGCTAAGTAATAATTTCCTTTTAAACCATTATATTCACATCTTAACGTCAAAGCACCTTCAAAATACGGTAATCCTTGATTGGTACTAGGGTAATTTGCTATAAACGACATAACTACTGGTCGACTAACAGGCTTTAGAGGAGGTGGTAAAATCTTTTCGACAATCTCAGGTTTAGTCTCCCATAAAACGGTAATCATTTCAGCACTTTTAAATACACTAGTCCTTAACCTTTCTTTTCTCTCTTCTATCTCTTTTAGTGAACGCTTAAAACTAATTATAAATCACCTAATTTTCCTCTTTTACAAAATGTTCTGTTACATCGTGGTCATAACTGTACATGTGAAACTTTTTAGGACTTAACAAGTAATTTGGGTCTACCGCTTTTTTCATATCTTTGAAAAATTGAATAAATTCAGGCGTATAGGCATTAGCCTCGACAATAGATTGAGAGATTGCTTCTCCAAGCCAATAATGTACACCTCCATATTGAACTTGAAAGCGTAGCTTTTTATGCCACATTTTCATGGATCTCTCTCTTTGCTCATCTACGTTATCTGCATTGAATCCGCCTACAACGACACAATTACCGTTAGGTAAAAGAAATATAACCGTTGCAAATAATGCAACACTATGTGGTGGATATTCACCCCGGTTGTTAATATCAAATTGATCGCTTAAATTTGCGACTTTATGTAAAGCAGAAATCGGAACTTTATGACAAGTAGTACACGAAATTTTCGGTGGGGCTACCGATATAAATTTATTAAAGTAATGATAGGCATAATTCAAATTAAATTCCCAATCTTTGGATAGAGGCTCTTCTGGGTCAATTTCTTGCCACTCAAACGGTCGAGCATCGTCTTTCATAAGATTTTCAATTTGTTCAAGGTAAACATCTAGCACCCGCTCATCTGTAGATTCCACTAATATCGAAAAGACCGGCCCTTTTAATCTCGGTCTTTTGGCGGGTTTCTTTTCCGCCATACCTGCCATTAATTGAACTACAACAATAGGAATTACAAGTACATCGTGTAATCCGTCCCGTATTTCTTTCCTTAAGTTATACATGAGGTCAGAAACTTTATTATAATCGTTCTTCTTTAACATATAATATCGCTGCGCTTTAAACGGCGTTTCGGGATGCAATCGTAGGAAAGCTTTAGTCTTAATACCCATAGTTCCTACATCCCCCATAAATAATCCCGTAAAATCTGGAGCCACACCATATCTACAAAAAGGCTCTGCGTATTTATTAGCCGCAGCTCCGGTCCTAATTATTGTTCCTTGTGAATTTGGTAAAACTACTTCGACACCTAAACAAATATCAGGAATAACACCGTATTTTGTGGACCCGAAACCAGCAGTACTATTAGAAAGGCCACCTCCGATAGTAGCAGAATAACCACTCCCCGGGCCGAGCACTCCTGTTGTTAAACCTTGTTTTTGTAATTCCGATAGCAACGCACCCCAGGTGATTCCGCATTCTACTTCGCAATAGTAATCCTTTTCATTTATTTCAATAATTTTATTCATTCTCGTTAAGTCTATTAGAATGCCACCTTCGCTTACAGATCCCCCTACGAGATCTGCGCCACCACCTCTCGGAACCATTGGAATTTTATATTTATTAGCGATTCTCACGATTTCAGAGACTTCTTCAGTCGATTCTGGCCTAACTATAATATCTGCCCATCTATCTGGAAACGCCGGGTCAACATTTCGAGAATATGCCGCTTTCATAAAGTTTTTGTCTGATATAAAATCGGATCCGATTATTCCTTCTATTTCCTTATACGCATCCTTTACTTTTGACATTATAATCTTAAAATTGTTTGATAGTAATAATTATAAGATAGAACTTGTGAATTAATAAAAGTATATGAAAAAAGATTATTTGAATTTCTTGACTCGTTTAGCTATTTTCTTTTTAATATCTTCACTAAATTCACGAATCTATAGGAAAGAGTTTATAGTTCCATTCATTTAAAAAATTGACCTAAAGATTTATAATAGAGGTGTCAATTAATAATGCAAAATAAGATTTTCATTTTACAAATAATCTACGAAAAAATTTCGTGAAAAAATCATGTCAATTCTCTATAATTTATGGCTTTTTTATGCTATTGGTTATTTTTTTGCCTATTCTACGCAGGTATGGGCTAATAAAAAAAGAGGTGAGCCTTTTGATGACCCTGAATTTTTATTTTCTGATAAAAAAATTGTTGTTATCGCTATGATTTGGCTTTTTGGAGGATTAGTAATTAGCATTTTTGTCCCCGTAAATTTTGGGTTTTTATTCTACATTGGTTTAACTTTTTACATTTTAGGATTAGTCATTGTAGAGTTTACCTTGTATTCATTTGCACACACCAAAGGACTTAATACCACCAGAATTCATCATTATTCAAGAAACCCGGGTTATGTGGGGTGGACAATCTTTTATTTTGGGCTGACTTTGATGGGTTGGTCTGAATCAGTATGGAGCGTCATTTTCCTTGTTTATTTCATCATTACTATACCATATTTTCACTGGACTGTTTTACTTGAGGAAAAATTTTTATCTAACAAGTATGGTGATCCCTACCGAGAATATTTAAAAAAAACTCCAAGATATTTGGGCATACCAGACGCATAAAATAAAGTCCCTTATATTTTTCCTCTAAATCAATTATTTTCGTAAAACATCACTCTACTAAGTATTGGATTTACTTAAATATAACTCAATGAATAAATGGATATCTAACAATAAAAGTTTAACATATATTAAATAAATAGTTACATCCACGAAGCTATCTTTGGAGTTTTCGCTAAAATATCGACGAGAACATCGTATTCAATACATTTTATTCTTGTGTCAACTGAGTCTGGGTCAATCCCCCGCGCTAAAAGGTCGGGTGTCATTGCAAATACAGTCATGGGCAGATTTAACAATAAATTTAAAGAAGTGGGCATCACTCCCTTTTTAGAGGTTCCTATAACTCCGTCGTGCATCAAAACAACCGTGACATTTGCATTTTTAGTCTGTTCCTTTACTATATTAAATAGATTATCTATAGAGGTACTTTTTCTCGTGCTAAATCCAAAAAGGTAGACCAATTTTTTTATCTCTTCCATCTGTACCACCATAATTCCATCACCCTAATACCTATAAAACACATCTGCTTCTAAAATAAACGCTGAAATCTCCTTCCAGCTCGCAATTTTTACGTTGTCAAAATCTATCAAATCGGAAGGCTCAATACCTGTTATTTCTAAGGCGGAGTCTAACGCGTAAACCTCGAAGTCAGATAGTTCCATCATTCTAAAGATGTTCGAAGGGGTTTCCATGTTAACTTTCTCAGGATCAAAATTCTTACTTAAAAAATAGACCGAATCGCCAATGTATATAATCTTGCACTCGTCAAGATCCCCCACTGCCATAATTCCAGCAGCCATACGGATTGCTTCGAGAGCAGAATTTTTACCTATTGGAGAATCTTCGCATAAAATTACCACAGATTTAACCATTAATTACACCCCCGGACCAAATACTATAACTCTATCCGAATCTGCCATCCACTCAGATAACCCCCCTAATCCCACTTGACGAGCTTCTTCAATAAAATCATCGGGCTTTAACCCTGTGAAGTTAACCCAAGTACTACAGACAGATAGATTTAGGCTATTCTCCTTTATGAAATTCCCTAGACGTTCGGGTAGATTTCTCATGGTTGAGCTTATATTTATTTCACGTTTGACATTATACACGCCACTCCCGTAGAAAAAAATACCTAAAATTTGATGCCCTTTCTTTAAAATTGCCTCTCCTAAGTTAAGCATCGTATCTATCGCTTCAAATTTGTAAGGTTCAGCGCATACGACAAAAGTAAAAACAACCATATTATTAAATCACTTTTTTTTAATGATTATTTAATGCTATTTCTTATTTATATAGCGTTTTCTTATTTATCATTTTTCGCAAAAGAAAACATGTTCCTTTAGGGAAGTGATGAATTTTGCATCATTAAAAGTAGAACCTCTTCTTCTTTAAATACAAAAAAATAATAGATTAACCAATGCAACTCGTTCGACAAGTTCAATTCAAACATTCGAAATTATTGGATAAAATCACTTTTCTTTCAAAAAATTTGTTTAACGTTGCCACCTACACGGTTCGACAACGGTTCTTTAGGGATCGTCATTGGACTCGATATAACGAGTTATGGCGGTTGTTAAATTCACACGAGGCGTATAAAAAGCTTCAAGAGATGTGCGGTTCTCATCCACCACAACAAGTCTTAAAGCAAGTAGATCGAAACTTCAAGAGCTTTTTTAAAGCAATTAAAATGTGGAAAAAAGAACCGTCTAAATTTCAGGGAATGCCAAAATTACCCCATTACAAGCGTAAGAACGGTCATAATTTGGTCTATTTCACATCATTACAATGTAGGTTGAAGGATGGCTTTGTATTACTCACGAATAAGATGGAAAGGTTAGGCTTTCCGAAAATAAAAACGGATCTCGAAAGCGTGAAAGGAGTTCGCATCGTCCCTTTCGGGGATCGATATAACATCGAATTGATCTACGACTACGAGCCACGAGACTTGTACTTGAACGAAGATAACATATTAGGGATCGATTTAGGACTTAACAACATCGTAACTGCGTCAGATAACGTTGGAAATAATCCATTGATTATCAAAGGCGGTGTCGTGAAGTCGATCAATCAATTCTATAACAAGCAATTAGCTAAATACAAATCGTTCAGCAAGATTTGTAACGACGCCGAATTGACTAAACGCATCTTGAAGCTTCATCGAAAGCGAAACAATAAAATTAGAGATTTTTTTCACAAAACTTCGAGAAAAGTAGTCAATCACTCCATTTCTAACGATATAGGAACGATAATCGTTGGGTATAACGAGGGCTGGAAACAGAAAGTTAAGATCGGCAAGAAAAACAACCAAAACTTCGTGTCAATACCTTTTCTAAAACTTGTCCGACAAATCGAATACAAGTCCAAGATGGTCGGAATTAAAGTAGTGAGAATCACCGAAGAATATACTTCGCAAACTTGCTCTTCGTGCGGAGTCGTTCGCAAGTCAAACCGCAAGTATCGCGGTCTATATGCGTGTAAAGATTGCGGGTTAGTATTAAACGCCGATGTGAACGCTTCAAGAAACATGATACAGAAAGGAGTCCCTGAGTCCAAGTGGTTAGGGGATAGAGGATGTTTGAACCATCCATTAGTGTTAAAAGTTTAACGACTCTTAACCTGCGAATCCAAGCCCTTTAGGGCGTGGTAGTTCAAATAGCGTTAATATTTTATAAATCATACTTCTCGCTTGAATGCAAAAATCAAGTGAAAACTGTATCTATCTTATATTATATCATAACAACTTTTTTTACTATTCAATATCATAAAGTAATTGAATCTTAATATATTGTAATATCAAAATTATTAATATGAGGTTTATCTAAAGTGTCTATTGTTGATTTACTAGTACCAATGTTTTTAGGTTTTAGAGAAGGTTTAGAATCTGTTATTATTATTGTTATTATTTTATCCTATTTAAAGAGCACAAACCAAAAAAGTTATTATAAATACGTGTATATCGGAGCTATATTTGCCGTAATTTCTAGTATTCTTTTTTCTATTGTTTTCTCGTTAATATTGGGAGGATTTACAGGTATATTGGAAAAATTATTCGAAGGATATACTTTTGTTATTTCTGGAATATTTATTATAACGCTCATTT
>DAOUUT010000243.1 GCA_030668025.1 Promethearchaeota archaeon | reverse complement strand
TTGCTAAGATTCATGCAAGCCGAATTTTTAAACATAAAAAAGTTGTCGGAGTAAGATGCATAATACATGATATTACAGAAATGAAAATTACTCAAGAAAAGTTAATCGAATCACAGAGAAAATATAAGGATTTAGCAAACTCTTTACCAGAAGTAATTTTTGAGATTGATTTAAACTTTAAATTAACTTATACAAACACAATCGCGTCGCAGATTTTTGGATATTCTCACGAAGACTTTAAAAAGGGTTTAAATATATTTCATTTTATTTCTCCTGGAGAAAAAGAACGGGTTGTCGAAAGTTTAAACCGTATATTTAAAGGAGAATTAATCGAACCTCTGATTTTACAATTGAGAAAGAAGGATGGCTCTTTTTTTTACGGTAATATTAACGCAACGCCAATTATTAAGGGTTCAAAAATTGTGGGCATGAGAAGTGTAATTCATGACGTAACAGAGATGGTAAACGCCGAAGAAAAAATAAAGGAATCTGAAGCAAAATTTCGATCGATTTCCGAGCAATCTTTGATGGTTATTTCTATTATCCAAGACGATCGCGTAAAATACGTCAATAAAACACTTACAGATATACTTGGATATTCTACTGAAGAAGTGTTAAGCTGGAGGTCTGGAGAATTCTTCAAAACTATTCATCCTAAAGATAAAAAAAGAGTTATAGAATTATCAACAAGGACAGATAATCATTTCGATAATGGTGTAAGTTACTATGAAGCTCGAGGAATTCATAAAAATGGTAATATTATTTGGTTGGAAATTTATAATAAGGTAATTACATTTGAAAAAAAACCAGCATTCTTAGTGGCATACATAGATATTAGTGAAAGAAAAAAAGCAAAAGTGGAACTAAGAGAATCAGAAGAAAAATATAGATTTTTATTTGAAAAATCACCTACTTCAATACTTCTAATTAATGCATCTGGAAAGATTGAAGATTGTAATCTTGCTTTAGAGAAATTAACTGACTATGATAGAACTGAAATCATCGGTAAGCGTTATAGCGCACTTCCATTTATGCCCTCAAAATATTTACCCATTTTGCTTAAAAGATTTAAGCAAATTTCAGATGGAGAATCTACACCATCTATAGATCTTCCATTAATTAAAAAAGATGGGAGCCTAATATGGGTAAATTATGAATCCTCTTTAGTGAAAATGGGAGATAAAACGTATATTATGGTAATGGGGCGCGATATCTCTGAGAAAAAAGAAGTAGAAATAAAGTTAAAAGAATTAAATGAGATGAGAAAGGAATTCATTGACAGAGCTTCACACGAGTTAAAGACCCCTATCACTACGGTTTATGGCGCATACCAGCTATTAGATACTTTGTATAAGGATAAATTCGATCCGGAGCAATTGGAATTACTAGAAATGGCATTTAGTGGAACAAGGAGAATAAGAAAATTAGTAGATGATTTGCTTGATGTTTCTAAAATGGAGTCTAATTTATTTACATTAAACAAAAATAAAACTAATCTTGATGATTTGATCAATAACTGTGTTAGCGAAATGAGATATTTTAGTAACAAACGGAATCACGAAGTAATTTTAGATCTCGAACCAGAACTTTACTTGAATATAGATGAGTCTCGAATTGAGCTTGTTTTAACGAATCTTATCTCAAATGCGATAAAATATACACCTTCGAAAGGTAAAATAAATATTAAAATAAAATCTGATGACAAATTTGCCTATATAATAATTAAAGATACAGGTGTAGGTTTAACTAAAAAAGAAATAGAAGGTCTTTTTATAAAGTTTAGCAGAATAAAATCTCCTTTAAAGAAAGATCTCGACATAGATTTAGGAAGTACAGGGTTAGGATTATTTATATCAAAAGAAATTATTAAACTTCATGAAGGAGAAATCTGGGCGGAATCTGGAGGAAAAGGAAAAGGTTCTACCTTTACAGTCAAAATTCCTGTAAATTAATTATCCAATGTGTAATTTATCTTCCTTGTATCAATAAAAATTTGTTCTTTTCAATTTTTCCACTAATTTTTTAAATAAATTCTGACCTATTATATTTAGAATCTTTAAAAAAACCAGATTTAATAATCTTACCTCTATTATATTCTAAAGCATAAAGCAAAAAGTGGTTATTCGTTTGTCTCTCGATTTTAATAATCCGCCCTTGAAAATATTTAGCTCTTCAAGTACAAAAAAAGGTATAGAAATTGGAGGCGCTAAATCAATAATAAGCATAGATAGTTCCCATAATTTCTACAACGAAGGCAATATTTATACCGAAATGTCGTGGGCCGCGTTTTATGTAGAGGAGGGGTTAGAAGATCAAATCGATACTTTTACTACGACTGAATATGCCTCTATTCGAGAAGATCCCGAGGCTTTAGTTGATACAATTGTAAAAATTATTTATCAAATTATCAACAATAGGAAAATTTTCTATGGAATTGCGGATTTTGAAGTTGACGCGTTCTTAGATGCAAATACGACTGTAATTCCCGGTCTTAAATTGGATTACGAAATTATTAATAAATTGTTAGGAGCTCATAAAAGAACACGAGAAAAAGGATTATTTCCCAAGATTATAATCGACGACAAAGGTATCAACAAAATTAAAATTGAATTTCAAGGAACAAAGAAAAGAAATGTTCATATCCAAGGCTCAAAATTAGAGGATTTAATAAATCAATTACGATTAGCAAAAGGATTTGCTGTAGGAATAGTTTGCACTTCAAAGAATGCTGCTAACTTATATCTCATGAGTGATAACATCGTTTTTAGTAAAGACGAGATATCTGAATTGTATGTCGATGATGATAACTTAAAGGTAATAGAATACGGCATTAAAAAAAAGCTACTTTTTCCTATTAGTTGGTTTAGGATTGACATTGGTATTCGTAGTTTAGAAACTCTCGAATTATGGGATCAAATTAAAGACAACCAAGAACTTAATAAAGCGTTTAACCATTATGAACGCTACATTAACGCGTTAGTAATTAAGAAATTCAAGCCCGCAGCGGAATCTCAAAAAATTGGTAGGAATTCGGAGGACGAATTTTACAATATGACGCCTAAGGAGAGAAAGAAAGCCCTAAAAGATATGGAAAAGGCAATTGATATTCTCACAAGAGAATATAAAGAGTAAATTCTAGCTTTTTAATATTCTTGGCGCTTTAAAATGACCATCCTTAGTATGCTTAGCGTTTTTTAACGCTTCTTCCTTTGAAAGCGATTCCCACGGAACATCTTCTCTAAACACGTTTTTTAGACCCTCGATGGGGTGTGTCATGGGTTCAACATTTGAAGTATCTAAATCGTTTAACTTTTTGAAATAGTTAAGGATATCTCCTAATTGTTTAGCTAATTTCTCTTTCTCTTCTTCACTTAAATCTAATAAAGCTAGCTTAGATACGTGTTCCAACGTCTCTTTTGAAAAATCTTCCTTTTTTGACATATTTAACTCAATAACGAAATTAAATTCTTCAGAAATTGTAATATTTGATTGTAATTAATCTTAATCACCTTAAATAATTATTTTAAAGCTAGTCGTTATAAGCGAATTTCTATAAACGATAACAAAAAGAGTTAATTACTTTATACTTTTTTATTAAGTATGACCGATAAAGCTGATAAAGAAGACCTAAGATATGAAATTCCTACTCACGCTTTTATTGCCCTTGCTCGAAGGGGCATGGAAAGAATCTCTTTAGATCAATGTTTTCTAAAAAATTGCGATAATAGCGACCCTAAATTATTAGAACCATTTAAGAAAGAAGAATTTGAGGACGATCAGAAGCATGTTAAGAAAATTTATGTTAAGTGTATGAAATGTAATGGGATTTTTATTTTAAAATTGGAAACCATAAAACATGTAGCTAAATCTACTAAAGAAGAAAACCAAGAACCTCTTTCCATTGGAATAGTATACGCGTTAGACGAAGATGGTAATAATTTAGGACACATAGGTTATTTTTAACATGAAGTATAATTGCTTTTTATTTGATTTGGACAATTGCCTTCTTTATATTCCTAATCCTAAGGATTATTTTGATAATATTTTATTAGAAACCCTTAAACAAGGTACAACTAAACACATACCAGAGAGGAGCGAGAGAAATAAATTCTGGTTTTCTGGTAATAGTTACATTGATTACTTAAAAAAGTGGGGAATGAATAATTTTCACGATTTTTGGAAATGTTTTGATGAAATTGACTTTGAATATAGAAAAATTCTCGTTCAAAAAAATGAAGTCTTACTTTTTAACGATGTTAAAAGCGTTTTAGAAAAAGTATATAATGAAAACAATAAATTAGCAATTGTATCAAATTCAGCAGATTACATTGTTGATTTCATAGTAAAAAAATTTAACATCACTAAATATTTCAATTATTTCTTTGGTTTATCGTTTGATAAGGACCAGTCAATTGCCAAACCATCACCTTTAGGTGTTTTGTCAGTATTAGAGAAATTAAATTACAACCCAAAAAAAGAGAAAGCCATTATGATTGGCGATTCGATAGTAGATGTATACGCTGCAAAAAAAGCAAATATCTCAGCATGTTTAATAAGAAGAGATAAAAATAAGTATCGCGATGGCTATGGTGCTTGGGAATACAACCCTGATTTTGTTATTGAGCAATTAAGCGAAATCCTCGACATTTAATCACCTTAAAATACTAATTTACACCTCGAGTGAGTATTTGAGAGAGCAAAAAAAAATTATGGAAAAAAAATAAAATTAAAATTGTTCTTAATCTAACTGACAAAATTAAATAATTAGCTTATTTATAATTCTATTGAGAATCATGACTTTGAAGACAATAAAGATTGATGAAGAATTATATAAAAAATTGTTAGAAAGAAAAAAAGAATGTGAAAGTATTTCTGATGTGATTGCACGCGTGCTAAATATTCAAATAAAACCGCAAAATATTACTAAATTTTTTGGATTATGGAGACGATTACCTGAAGAATATTTAAAAATCATGGAAGCAGATCGAAAAGAACTACGAGAAGATGTTAATGGGAGATTTGTAGTATCATGATTTTTTTAGATACGAGCAGTGCTATTGAAATTTTAAATGGTAACCAATCTCTTGAAAATCTAATTAAACAATTTGATGGCGAATTATTCGCAATTACAACACCTTCAATCTTTGAATTATATCATGGTATTTATAAATTGAAATTTTTAAAACAGAAAATTTCTAAAAAAAAGTATGATGAACTTTGCAATGATTTAGAGGATTTTATAACACTATTAAGAGTTTTTCCCTTAGATAAATCTGCAGCTAATGTTGCTGCAAAATTGCATTTGCAATTAAAAGCAAAGGGTCAAGAAATCGATGTTTTTGACTGTTTAATAGCAGCCATTATCACAACTAACGATTATAAGATAATCTTTACTAAAAATTTAAAACATTTTGATAGAATCGAACAACTTGAGGTATACTCTTTTTAATTATTAAATATAGAGAGAGAATTTATAAATCAAACTCGTTATGTTTTAGATGTTTTTTAGGAGGGGGCACCACGGGTGAAGTGAAGTAATAGTTCTTAATGGATGTTATGAATTAATCAGTTGAAATATAATATTATTCTCAATCTTAATAAAGAAATTGTTTTGTTTTTTGTTGAAATTCTAATTCTAATCAAAAAATATTTTTTTTAATCTAGTCGTACTAAATTAATGGAATAACAGATTTTAAATGGTTAAAATTAAATAAATGAACTGATTTTTATTTAATATTATAAATCCTACGAGAATTCCCCAGATGTCGACAAAAATAGCAGAAGAAGAGTTATTAAGGAAGAAAGTATGGAAAATAATCAATATTACGCAAGCC
>DAOUUT010000059.1 GCA_030668025.1 Promethearchaeota archaeon | reverse complement strand
GGAGAAACCAATATCACTACAGTAACTCCAACACCGATACCAATTACGGCTATGAGAACTATTGCTACAATTCTTTTAGTTAATTTTTCCATTATTTAATCACTTTTTTAGATAAATTTTTGTTTAACATTATCTAATTCAGATTAACATATATTTAAATATTTAGAATTTTTTCATAAACACTAATCGAAAATATAAGAAGAATAACAATCCTAAAATTTTTCCAACTTAATTATGAATAAGTTTTTTAAATAATGAAGTCAAAATATTTTTAATATAATTTTTATTTTATCAGATATTTGAAAATTAAGTTAAAATTGAATAAGCTAAAATTAATGGGGTTGATTTTAATTGAGTGATGTTATATTGGATTTTTTGATATTCGGAACAATTCAAGGTTCAGTTTATGCTTTGCTTGCTATTGGGTTTTCTTTGGTATATGGCGTAGGGGGAATACTAAACCAAGCTCATGGAGCATTTTACGTAATAACCATGTACTTATTTTATTGGTTTTATATTAATTTTGCTGGTTTTGGCTTATTTGTAGGTGCTATTGTTGGAATAATTGTATGTACTATTGTTGGAGGGTTGATTTATTTACTTCTTATTAAACCATTACAAGATAGTCATGTAGGAGTAGTTATTGTAACATTTGCATTTGCTTTTTTTATTGAGCAATTTGTTAAAGTTTCTGTTGATTCAATTTATCACGATATGCCCCCTCTTATACCTGGATTTATTGAAATTTTTGGAGTTATTGTCTATTATCATTATATTTTAGTTGTAATAGTAGCTCTTTCAGTAATTATATTAGTTATATTATTTATTAATAAATCAAAGATCGGTAAGTCAATACGAGCAGTAGCTCAGGACGCAGAAGCAGCATCGCTGATGGGGATTAATGTTGATAGAATTCTTACCTATGCTCTTATGATTTCTGCTTTTCTCGCTGCTGTTGCGGCTGTTCTAAATGTTCCAATGGATGTTGTTGCCCCCCATATAGGATGGTCAGTTCTTCTAAATTCATTTGCCATTGTAGTATTGGGCGGTTTAGGCAGTTTACATGGTAGCGTAGTGGGAGCTTTTATTATAGCTTATGCAAGAAGTTATACAAATTATTTTATTAGTCCTGTGTTAGGTGCTCTAATACCAATAATAGTAATTGTTGTAATGCTTGTATTAAGACCTAGAGGAATATTTGGGAAAAAAGAGATTAATTAGAAAAAAATAGATTTTAAAAAAGGTGATAAAAATAGTAAAAAAATTAGAAGAAAAAATCTCTGGCTTTCCAAGCTACATGAGAGATTGGATTAAGACTTTTAGAGCTAAAATAACCATAGTTTGTCTTATAATATTAAGCCTTGTTCCTTTATTAACTCAAAATCCATATTTTATTGGAATCTTTTTAACTTTTATGATCTATACGATTTTCGCTGCGAGTTGGGATTTTTTAGCTGGTTATGTTGGCCAAGTTAGTTTTGGACATGCGATTTTCTTGGGAGTATCAGGTTATGTTACAGCTTATACTATCGTTAATTTCAATCTCGTTTGGTGGCTTGCACTCTTAATAGGGGCAATAATAGCAGTAGTGTTTGGTTTAATTGTAGGAATTCCAGCTTTAAGATTGAAAGGTCCTTATTTAGCTTTAGGAACGCTATCGATGAGTTTAATATTATTTCAGCTTTTTATAATGGGGACTTTATCCAGGTGGTGGGAAGGAACAGTTGGAACAGAATTATTCGGAACTGATGGCATATCTCAAGTTCCCGCCATCTCTCAGTTTTCTGTTATTGAATATGTTATCACCTTTTTGATAATGTGTATATCTTTATTAATTTTAACTCATATAACAAAATCAAACACAGGCACGATTTTTAAAGCTATTCGTGATGATGAAACAGGAGCAGAGGCTTCGGGCATTAATCTCACGAAATATAAAATTTATGCATTCATGATAAGCGGTTTTTTCGCAGGTATAGCTGGTGGTCTTTTTGTAATGCGTTTTAGAGGAGTAAATCCCGGGATTTTTCAACCGTTGTACTCTTTTTACGCGATTATCATTGTTGCTGTTGGTGGTATAGCTACAATTTCTGGATCTGCTATTGGTGCATTTATTTTCGTATTTTCGGGAGAACTTCTAAGAGATACATTAGATCTTTCATTATTGATTTTTAGCATCATATTGATATTATTCGTAAGATTTGCAGAACACGGCGTTTTAAAACCCGCACTAGAGCGTATTCAAGAAATGTGGGATATAATATTAGGAAGATAATATTACTAAAATAATTTGTAAAATTTAAATTTTGGAGATTTTTAAAATGGGAGTGATTTTAGAAGTAAAAAATTTAACAAAAAAATATAGTGGTTTGACAGCTGTTAACGATTTTAGTTTTGAAGTAAGACGGGGAGAATTTACAGGCTTAATAGGTCCTAATGGAGCTGGAAAAACTACATTATTTAACTTAATCTCAGGACATGAAAAACCCAATTCTGGAAAAATTAGGTTTGATGGGCGTGATATTACGGGGATGAAACCTCATAAAATTGTAAATTTGGGGATCGCTAGAACTTTTCAACTTGTAAGATCGTTTCGATTTATGACACTTTTAGATAACATTTCTGTATCTTGCCTTTCACCAAGAGGTAAAAAAGTAGCTAAAGAATATGGGATAGACGAATACGCGAGTTCTATTTTAGCTGCAGTTGGCCTTGTTGACAAAGCAAGAATACCTCCTATTATATTACCTCATGGTGATTTGAGAAAATTGCAAATAGGGAAAGCATTAGGCACTAATCCTCAATTACTTCTTTTAGATGAGCCATTTAGTGGGCTTTCTCACGAAGAACAAAAGGGTATAACAGAATTGATATTAAGATTACATGATGATGGAGTATCTGTTTTTATGACGGGACATGTTTTAAGAGAACTAATGCACCTAGTACCTAGAGTCGTTGCTATGCACCAAGGTAAATATATAACCGAAGGTCCACCACAAGAGGTTGCAAACAATAAAATTGTGTTAGAAGCATATTTAGGAAAAGGAAGTGAACATCTTGCTTGAAATGAGAAAAATATATCATTATTATGGAAAAGCTAGAGCTCTCGAAGAGATTAACTTAACGGTAAAAGATAGAGCTCTGGATGCCGTTATCGGTCCTAACGGAGCGGGAAAATCAACTCTTCTCAGAGTTATATCTGGATTAGAAGAACCAGATAGAGGAAAAATTGAATTTTTGGGAGAAAGAATTGACGGTTTAAAAGCTCATAAAATCGCCAAAAAAGGAATAGCTCATTGTCCCGAGCGTCGGCGCTTATTTTATGATATGAGCGTAATGGAAAACTTGGAAATGGGGGCATATACCTTAAAAAATAAAAAAAAATTTCAAGAGTTATTAGATTTTGTGTTTGAAGTTTTCCCACGCCTTAAAGAAAGGAAAAAACAAAGAGCAGGAACGTTGAGTGGAGGCGAACAACAGATGCTCGCAATAGGTCGTGCAATTATGGCAAATCCAAAATTACTTTTATTAGATGAACCTTCATTGGGTTTAGCTCCTAAAATAAAGGATAGAATATTTGAAGCAGTAAATAAGATTAAAAAAGAGGGGACTACAACCTTATTAGTTGAACAAGATGCCGTATTAGCAATGGAAGTTGGTGAAAACATACACCTATTGGAAGAAGGCAAAATAGAAATGAGGGGCACAAAAGAACAGTTAGAAAAAGAACCTCGAATTAAAAAAGTCTATCTAGGAATATAGGGTGATAAAAAATGTCAGCTTCTTTAGAACAATTGTTAAGGGATGCAAGAATTGATTTAGTTTTATCAAGAATTGAAAAAGATTCATCCGTTATTGATGAAGTAATAAAAAATATGGATAGTGAAATCCGTTCTATCAAGTTTAATTCAATATTTGTGTTAGGTGAAATAGGAGAGAAATCTGGCGAAAATGCAGTGCTTAAAATAACTGAATACATAGATGATGAAGATTGGAGTATCCGTCGAGAAGCAGCTAGATCCTTAGGAAAAATTGGAAAAATAGCTGAATCCGCTATACCAAAATTGTCTAAACTTTCTTCTGATAATGAAGTTTCTATAAGAACTGCCGTAGTTACTTCACTTGGAAAAATTGGAAAAGCTACGAACGAATCTCTAAATTCTCTTAAAAACGCACTAAAAGACGAAAACGAAGAGGTGCGCACTAAAGCAGCTGAGGCCTTAAGTTTATTGGGATCTGAAGCTTTCGAGCTTATATCCGATTTAATGAGTAGCATTAGCGATCCAAGTTGGGCTGTTAGAACAGCTTCAGCAAGAGCAATGAGTGGTATTGGAAGAGGTACAATTAAAGCAATTCCTACATTAATAGGCGCACTTGATGACAAGGATTGGAGGGTAAGGTATCATATTGTTAATACACTTTCTCAAATTGGTGAAGCGTCTGTTTCTCATCTACTAAATGCCTTAGACCATAAAAATAGAGTTGTTAGAAAGTGTGTAGTCGAATGTTTAGGAGAGTTAGATATAAAGAGTCCAGAAATAATTGAAAAATTAGGGTTAATGTTAAAAGATAAGAAAGAAGAAGTCAGAGGAAAAACAGCCGATTCTTTACGGAACTTAGGTAAAGAAACCGTTCCCGCTTTAACTAACGCGCTTCAAATTGCTAATAAAAAGATGAAAATCGTAATAATTTCCGCCATTGGAGGGATTGGAGTAGATGCGTCTGAGGCAATCCCCCATTTGATAACTTCATTAGTAGGTGAAAAAACTTTAGTGCGCGTAGAAGCAGCTCGAAATCTAGGTGCAATTGGAAAAGGTTCAGAGGAAGCACTAATAGCTTTAGAAGCAGCCTTGAACGACAAAAAAACTATTGTAAGGAGAGAAGCTGCTCTTTCGTTAGGTAAAATTGGAACCATTTCGGAGAAAGCTATTCCTTCTTTATTAAGAGCGTTAAATGATAAAAAACCAGACGTTAGATGGAGAGCGTCTGAAGCCTTAGGAAAAATTAAAATAAACAAGCCCGAGGTAATTTCAGCTTTAAAAAACCTAATTCATGACGAATGCGATTATGTTTGCGAATCCGCTGATGTCGCAATAGATAACATTACAGAAAATATTTAAATTCTCACTCATTTTATTTCAAAAATTAATTAAAAAGAAAATAAATATAATCAATATAATTAAAATTATTAAAATGAAGGTTTAAAAAATGAGTGAAAACCCTTATGCTAAAAAACCTTGGTTGGAACATTACGACGAGAATGTACCTCATCATATAGATTATCCTAATATGAATATCTACGAATTTTTAGATAATTCTGCAAAGGATTTAGGCGGTCGAACTGCAATTTGGTTTATGAAAAACAAGATCACATATAAAAAATTCAAAGATATTGCTGATCGACTCGCAACTGCTCTCGTTAATTTAGGTGTTAAAAGAGGAGATGTCGTAGCAATTATGATTCCAAACTTCCCTCAATTTATTTTCAGTTATTACGCTATATTAAAAGCAGGTGGAATTGTTACGGCTTGTAGTGTACTCCACACTGAACATGAATTATCTTATCAGCTTAATGACTCTGGGGCAGAGATCCTAATAGTTTGGGACAACCAAGTTGACAAAATTAATAAAATAAGAGATAGAACCAGATTGAGACATGTTATAATAACAAATGTTTTCGATTATACAATGATGGCGCCAAGAAACCCACCTGAGATCGCTGGAACGATGCAGTTTATTAATTTAATTAATAAAACAAAACCAAATCCACCAAAATTCGAAACAAATGCGAAGGAAAATATTGCGTGTTTACAATATACTGGAGGTACAACTGGATTACCTAAAGGTGCAATGCTTACCCATAACAATATTGTATCCAATTGCATGGCAACTCACAAGTGGTTAGGTGCGGAAGCTAAAAGAGGTAAAGATACCGGGCTTACCAACCTGCCTCTGTTTCATATATACGGGCAAACGGTTTGCATGAATATTCTAATTTACAATGGCTCAACAATCGCTTTGAATCCAGACCCGCGCGATCAGAAGTCTTTATTCGAATTAATTAAAGCCACTTCTCCAAGAATGTTTCCAGGGGTTCCAACAATGTACATGCGTTTGTTAGAACGAGATGACTTAGAAGATTATGCAAAAGACCTTAAATCTATAAGGATTTGTAATACTGGAGCAGCACCGATGCCACCAGAGGTACTTAAGGAATTTGAAGAGAGGACAGGCGGTAAAATTATCGAGGGCTACGGACTGACAGAGACGTCACCGGTAGCTACTAGTAATCCTATTCAAGGAGAAAGGAAGATAGGTTCTGTTGGAATGCCAATTCCTGATACGGAACTAAAAATCGTAGATATTGACGATTACACTAAAATTATACCTCTTGGCGAATCGGGTGAAATTATGATAAAAGGACCTCAGGTTATGAAAGGTTATTGGAACAAGCCTGAAGAAACTGCTGGTCAAATAAAGGGTGACTGGCTTTTAACAGGAGATATCGCGAAAATGGACGAAGATGGCTATTTCTTTATAGTTGATAGGAAGAAGGATATGATAAATGTTAGTGGTTTTAAAGTTTACCCGAGAGAATTGGAAGATGTATTATTTGAACACGAAGCTATTGAAAATGCTGCCGTAATTGGGCTTCCTAATCCGGATATACCCGGTAGTGAAAAAGTAAAGGCGTTTATCGTTCTTAAGGATGGATATAATGAAAGCGAAGAAATGGAAGCTGAAATAAAGGAATTCTGTAGACAAACTGTCGCTCCTTATAAAGTTCCTAAATTTATAGAGTTTAGAAAGGAACTTCCCGAAACCCTCGTTGGTAAAGTTTTAAGAAAAGATTTAAAAGAAATTGAAGCCAGAAAACGTGGAGAAGAAGTTTAATCTACAATTTTATTCAACTCTTACTTTTTATAACTATTTTTATTTTAACAATTTATTTTTTAATAAATCAATTTTTTCCTTTTGTATTAATAATGAATATTATGAATGTCGACGATATACTTTCAGCTGTAAGAACCTTCGCCAATGATAATTCGGAAAATGACGATCTCCATGGTTTTAAACATGTTGAGCGAGTACTTAATTTATGTGTGCAAATTGGGACTGTTTTAAATGCGAATTTATTGGCAATTAAAATAGCAGCCTTACTTCACGATGTGGGTAGAATTCATGAGAATAAAAATGATGCGAAGAATCACGCTGAAATATCTGCTGAAATGGCTGAAGAATTTTTCCAAAAAACTAACTTCAAAATTACCATTGATAATATTGACAACATAATTCATAGTATTCGAGCACATTCTTTTTCGAATAATGTTAAACCTAAAACTCTTGAAGCAAAAATATTATCAGACGCAGATAAACTGGATGCGCTTGGAGCAATAGGTTTATTCAGAACTATTAGTTTCACTTTAAGAAATAAAGGGGGAATCGAACAAGTCATTAACCATTTGGAAAATAAAATTTTAATATTAAAGGATGGATTGTACTTAGAAGTCTCTAAACAAATCGCAGAAGAGAGAAGTAAAATAATTATAGACTTTTATAACAAAATTAGAGAAGAAATAATGTAGATTTACTTGAGTTTCAATATCATGCTCAAAAGAATTGGAAATTTCTCTTTTGTGCCCCAGATGACGTAAATTTTATCGTCAATCGGAATCGCGATGTGTTTAGCAAGATTGATCCAACCACTTCCAACATTCTTAGCAGCATCACTTCCCGCTTTAAATTTTAAATACATAATGGCTCCCAAGTAATCTTGGATTACTATGTCTTCAACTTTGATATCTTCTAAATCTTGAATAATATATTTTTTATTTTCTTTATCTGGTTGTAAACTATTCCAAATTTTCTCGTACGATAATTGTAAAGCAGCCCGAATCACAATCTTATTTTCTATAGATCTATCGTATTCCAAAATTATAAGTCTGTATATAATAATATTTCAGGATTGTGTTTAATAATTACAACACTATTTCCTTCTTGGACTAATCGTTCGAGTAATTCCATTAGCTTTACTACATCAAAAAATGATAACCTAACAGTTGGTTCATCTAAAAAATATATGAGCGAATCCAGACCGCCATCTAACTGGCTCATAAACGATACATCGCAGATGTGATGACTTGAGTCATTAATCAATTTGATACATATAAAAGCACACATGGTGTGCAAAATTTGAAACAATCCTTTTCTAAACAGATAGGGCTTGAACTAATTTTTATGAATTACTTATTAGACGGACTTTCTTCGTTTTTACTTAAGGCTTTATAGAAGAGTTCATCCCGTTCTTTGATCTCTTCAGTATACCATTTCCTAAATTTTAATTTTTTAATATTTTTATATAAGAGAGTTAAAGGTATTACTGTAGCAGTAAGATATATTACATAAATCCATGTTGAGGCATTCTCCAATCCATAGTTTAATGCTCCACCATCTATTTCTATAATGAGACCTATATCAAACGAAATTCTATGAGTCTCAGGGGTATCATTTATTTTAAATATTATATCTACGAATCCTTTACAGGTTAGATTGTCATATTGATAAAGACGTGTTCTTAATGGTGGTGTATAACCAATAGAATAAGTGATGATTGGGATACTATAGTTAAAAGTTAGCATTTGTTTAGTGACACTTGTTGTTCTTATTCTATAATCTAAATTTGTAATGCCCATTAAATATGAATCTGGAGTTGAAAACGCAGTTATTTCTATTCCATAATTATAGTCATAATTTTGAATGTTATGTGCATAAATTTTTACATTTAAACCACCATAACCCCCATTATAAGAGGTAGTAAAATCCTTCTCATTATCATAATATCCAATACCAATAATCTGTCTAAAATTAAATATCAGACCAAAACCAAATATATATAATATTATTATAATAGCATAAATCGCAATCTTTAATCTCATTTTGTTAAGTGCTTTCATGAGTATTCAAACGTAATTTTCATTCAAATTTTGTATAATGTCCTAAATTGCAAAATGTAAGTATCTTTATAAGCTTACACTTTGAATGTAAGATTACATTATAGATATACATATATACGCGAGCAATTAGATAAATGGACTTATGATTTATTTTTCGATTATAACATTGAAAATGTTGCTCTGAGATTTAAAGAGTTTTAGTGCTTCACTGACAGTCATATCAAGCACATCGGCAATTGATTTTCCTTTATACTTGATTTCCAATATTTCTGGTTTATATCTCAAGCCCTTACATTCCTTGCAAGGAATAGTAAAGCTACTTAAAAATGAGATTTGTAGATCTTGTACACCTAGCCCTTTACAAGAGGGGCATCGTTCCTTATCAGAATTGGAATCTAATATTGTTTCAGAAAAATAAGATCAAGCTTATTAATAGTTAGATAGCAATAAATACAACATTTGGATTTTTTTGAAAAAATATTATTATAAATGTGAATTAAATGAAATGTAAATGTGTAGAATTTCCATTAAAAGCATCTAAAGCCGAACCTAGAATTAATGAGTGGTTAGAAAATAATAGCAACTTAAATATTAAATTTATTAATCAAGCAGTTGTGAACGGAATAAGAAGAGTTTGTTATTATTATGAAGATTAAGATTAATCTTTAAATTTTTATTTTTTTTTGTAAACATTTCTCTTGGTTCGTTTAAAATATAAAAGTAATTTAAATGCTTCTCTAGCATATCTAAGAAAGTTTACCCTTAATTGTTGCGTGTAGGATTCTTTATATGACATTTTTTTTTCCCTATTATTTTATATTCGGATTAATTTTATTCCCACAATCATAGCATTCCGCATCGTGAACGCAAATTTCACCCTTACAAATAGGGCATGTATAGAGCTCTTCTTGTTCTTTTAGCCATTTTTTAGCCCCAATTTCCTTAATTCTCCTTAGATTATTAATCATATTCACAAAATACCTTTCTTTATATTGATTATCAATTTTTTTTAACTTTTCGCAAGGAAAAACTTCACATTCAAAACAAAATTCAATTTCCTTTTTCCTCAATAGAGAACAATCTCTTCTTATAAATGCACAATTTTTATTCCTAATACGGCAGCCCTTACAGCCCACTTTATAGCCCCTCTCTTCAAGTAAATCCTTTTTCCCAAGAAGATATTGCCGGCAAGCACCACAATAAACTCCACATGGAGCTGCTAAATTATTTTCGTACATATCTTATTTCTCCTCAAATTTTTAGTTTATTTAATTTGTTAAATTATAAAATCTTTTTAACACTTTTAAAGCGTTCAATGTGATCCACTTGCTTTCTTTGCCTATCTGCTCGACTCTTACTTGCATTCGACCATTAAATGATTTTTCTAACTTCCATCGCCCATTCTTATCTTGTTTAGATATGACTAAATCGAAAGCGTCACACATACGATCGTCTTTATATCCTAACTTTGTTAATATCTCTAAAACTTCCAAGGCATCAATTTTCCACATTAATGGAAAACCAAATTGAGTCCACTCCTGCTTAGCAATAACATTCTGATCGTGACTTTTTTTGTATATGCGGTGGTTGAGCAGATAATCTACTGCTCTATTAATTATCTCTTCAACTTCTTTTGATCTAATATTAGGAGGAATTTCTGAAAGTGCTTTCAAATTTTTTACAACTCCCATATGACACGTGTGCTTTCCCCAACATTTTTCCTTTTTCTCGTAAGGCCAACCAATTGGAAACTTGTCTATTCCATCATCACATCGTTGATATTTCAAAATACATTCAATTCCATTTTGAACCCTTGAATCCTCCAAATATCCAAACTTTATAAGAGCCCATATCATATTACCTGTTAAACATGGGATTACTAATTCAGGAGTACCTCCATTATCACCACCACCACGAGCAGAAAACCCACCACTTGCTCGATGTTGCGAATTATTAAGAATAAATTCACAGGTCTTTTTGATTCGCACATCATTTGCATCCGCATTGAGTTCTGCTAAGAGTATGAAACTCCACACAGTTCCTTTATATTTTGCTTTAATGTAAAAATTATTACGGTTTAACCAATATTCACCATTTATTTGTTTGCTAAGAATTTTTGGGACAAGTCCAGATTTCATGATCTCTTCTTTTGCCAAAATTACCTCTGCATTATCTTCAGGTTTATTTAATATTTCAGTTAAAGCAAAAAATCGAACTGAAGGATTATTTTCTTCTAAAAGCCAATCTATAGGGTCCTCATTCAATAAAGATTTCCAATCATTCATTTTTTTTTCACTTTTAATTAAAAATGGTTTAGTTTTTTAATGGAATAAAAAGGTATTATACAAGGAAAAGATTTAAATTATATTATTTTCAGAGGTATACTTACTTTATAATATACATGCAAAAAGGCTTTTTAGATATTATTTTAAAGTAATATAATTATATAGTGAGTCATGGCTAAAAATAAAAAAATAAAAAAAAATAAAAAAGACTCTGGTAACGCGGCGGAAGGATTAAGAGAAAAACTTTTTAAATTAAATCCTAAAACCATTGATATCACCCCTAGTGAGGATTTACCGCGAGTTTGGGGATTCATGATGGAAATATTTATTTCTCAAAATTGGGTAAACTTGGTTTGCGTAGCAGATGGGACCGTGAGCATTTATATTGGTACTGGAGGGGGGATTATAGGGGCGGGGGAGCATGATTCTGTAAGAAGTGCTGCAAGGGAGTGCTTGAAAAAATCAGAAGAGATTTTAGAACATCTTAAGAAATTTGACCCCACCCATATCCAAAATGAGAGGAAGATTAAATTCCATGTGCTCACCTATGATGGAATCCGCTCCGATGAAGCAGAAACCAATGAAATTAATAGTGGGAAGCATTATTTATCAGAATTGCATTACTATGCTCAAAATGTGATAACAGAAGTAAGATCAGCAGAGAATAGTGTAACATAAAATTAACTAGATTTTAATCTTATTCCAAAAATCATTCATTATAACCATGTCAAATGAAATACCACAAAATGAAATTGATAAGCTTGATAAACCACTTCCTCTTTGGACAATAGCGCTCATCCCAGTATATCTTTCTATCATATTTATAATCATACTTTTTCCCCTCGCTCAAGATTGGTCATGGATTGAAGCTTGGTTATTCATCATATCAGTTGTTATTAACCTGACAATCAGTTTCTTTTTAATAAATAAGAAGAATCCGCGAGTTCTTCGGAACCGGATGAAAGTGAAAAAAGTCGGTGTCACAGAGAAAACAAAAAGTTCCGCGGGATCAGATAAATTTATATTACCGATTCTTGCTATCGGATTTATTGGGGCAATACTATTACCCGTATTCGATTACCGTAATCAATGGTCTACAATTCCTTTCACGGTGGAGATTATTGGGCTTGTAATTTTTAATATTGGTCTAATAATCATGGATATGGCAATGGTACAAAATGCGTACGCCTCAAAACTACTGGATATAAACAAAGACCAAAAACTCATCGATACAGGGTTATATAGTCATGTTCGGCATCCACTCTACTCGGGGGCCGTTTTAATGATACTTGGAATGCCCATTGCGTTAGGATCGTGGATATCATTAATTCCCGCTGCAGTAGGCGTATTAAGCTTATTAATCCGAATAAAATTCGAGGAGGAAATGCTCATTAAGGGAATGGACGGCTATGATGAATATCGAACTCGAGTAAAATACAAATTAATACCGAAAATCTACTGATTTAATGCCAACATCCAGTCGATATTACTCTTATAATTTATTTCCTCTCATATATTAATCTATTATATAAACATTTTTTAGTTTGAATCCTTATGGATTTTACAGATATAAATTAGGTTATTAAAATGGAAAAAACCGAATTAAAAGATCTTAAAGAAATTGCTATTGGAAAAATTAAAGCAGCATATAATCATTCAATAGATTTTGAAGCCACCCATTCTGTTTTATGGGATCTCGTTGAAAACAAAAGAAATTCATTACTTAAAGTAAATTTGATTCTCGCTATTATATTACTTATTTCAATTTATATCCCCATTCTTTATGGCTCAATCCTGATAATATTTATATCCAATTTAATCTCAGGTTTTATTGTTTTCAGCATCATTGGAATAACATTTCTTGGCGTTTTTCAAGCGGTTCATGCAAAAAACCATAAAGATATTTTACATGATACTGTTTTATTACGTAGACAAAGCATCGATTTCCTTCAATATAAACTTGACAACTTGGATAAAAAGGGATACATTAACGAGTTAAAATCCTTAGAGGTAAATGATAAAAACCTTAAAGAAAAAAGCTTAAAATACACGGAAAAAATGTCAACTAAAATTATAACAACAATTACTTATAAAGTAGACGAACTTGAAAAAGCAGGATTCAAAAAACATGTTATTACTCAAGATGCAGTGGATTCAGCTAACGCAAAACTACAAAAATTTAGCGCGTTAAGAAATTGTGAAGCTTGGATAAAATTTGACTAAGCAATTCTTTTTATTTTGTAATAAATTCCAAATTTAATTTCATCATTTCATTTAAACATTCTAATATTTTACTTTTAATACGAAATATAGTACTAATTTTTCAAAGTAGCTTAAAATAATGGAAAAATAAGACAAATTTTCGATTTTTTTAGAAGAAAAATTATAATTAACTGCTATCAAATTCTTGAAATTTGTTCTAAAAAGACAAAATTTTGAACTACTTTAGAAGAAAACCTCTATAAGTAACATTTTTTTTCGTAACAATTCTCTTTTAAAAGATTTAGTATGTTCTATCATCATAGAAAAAAATCATTTTCAATAGTTTTTATATAGTTTAAAAACAAAGTAATTTTAAGGATTCCAGATAATTTGAGCTAACATTGGATTTCAAGGCGTTAAAACGATTCGTACGCCTGATTAAGCCCTCTATTAAACTCAAACACGAGTTTAATTATCTCTCAACCTTTATATTTCGGCTCAAATTAGAGGATCTTTGTTCTTTTTTTTCTTATTGAATAGTGTATTACTTTAAAGATGAAAGCCATTCTATTTTTAGGTTAACATCTTTTTGTGGCAGAAATTCTTAATCTTGGATTTTTTCCTTTTATAATTACCATAATAATTTTAGTTCTTTTGTACAAATATTTTTATATAAATTAATGGTAGTTTTATTGTTAGATTTTGATTTAAGAGTAGATAAATATCAAATAGTAATATAATTCTAAAAAGACAATATCATGGAACCAAAGGTGAGGTTCACATTTTTAGGGGGTGTGAATGAAGTAGGAGGTAATATTATTCTTTTAGAAGATTTTGCGTATAATGTGAAAGTCTTACTTGATTTTGGAATTAACATAAAAGATTTTAATGCTCAATACGAAAGATATGAAATACCAAATTCAATCAAAGAATTAGTTAAGTTAAGATTGTTGCCTGAAGAGAAAGAATTTTCAATTGATAATTTATATACAAATTATAAGGCGAATAAAAACCAAGAATGTAATGATTTGGAAACGAATATCGATGGAATTTTTGTCAGTCATCCTCATAAAGATCATTTTTTTGGATTGTCATTTGTTAATAGAAACATACCAGTTTATACGGGGGTTTTTACCAAAAAAATTATTTCTGCTTATTATAAATGTTCAAAAAATTCAATCACTAATAATTACGGCGGATTAAACTGGAAACTGTTTCGTACGGGCGATATTCTTGATATTAAGGGATTAGAAATAATACCGGTGCATGTAGATCATTCGATCCCAGCAGCTTATGGTTTCATCATTAAAACTTCTGGAGGGATTGTTGTTTACACTGGAGATTTTCGTATGCACGGCCCTTTAGCTTCTATGACTCAAGATTTTCTAAACGAGATAAAAAATGCTCTTAAAGTGC
>DAOUUT010000242.1 GCA_030668025.1 Promethearchaeota archaeon | reverse complement strand
TTCGTATCGCAATGCAAGTAAAAACTACCCGTATCTTTAAGGATACGATACAATTCTTTAATTCTTAATTTCATAAAATCTAAATATTCATCTAGCGATTTCCATAAATCAGAAAAATCCTTGTAATCGACGCCACTGTAAAAAGGAGGGTCAATATAGATAAGATCGATTACTGCTGAATCCAGTTTTCTCATAAATTCTAAATTTTCTGCGAGATAGACAATATTTAACTTCATGCGAGAATTAAATAGGACTGAATATTAATACAATTATGATAAAAAAAGAACGGTTAAATAAGAATTTCTTGGATGAGTTCCAAGATTACGATTTTTCAAAAATAAAAGAAAATAAAATCTTTTTAGTAGGTTCCATGCGATTTAAGGATTATTTTATTAAGATCGAGTCAATTTTACAAATTAATTATAAAAAACTTGTCGAAATCTGTTCAGTTGACGGATTATTAAATAAAGAAAAATTTTCGTTAGAAGAATGGGACAATCTCCAAGAGATTGCATTCAGGAAACTACACGATCAAGACGCAATTTTAGTACTTGATGTCAATAAATATATTGGGGAACAATCAAAAGAAGAAATTGAATATTTTCAAGTAAAACTAAAAAAGCCAGTATATTATTTTTCCAAACTAAAATTAAATTAATTTTTAATTTTCTTTTTATCAAGGAATCTCCGTCTATTCAATAAATAAGTCCCTTAAAAATCAATAATTTGGTGAAGTCGAGATATTTTAAAGGATAGATTAAATTTTAGATATAAGTAGATCGATTGAAAATTTAACGATAAAAACTAAGGGTTATAACCAATAATGGAATTGTTCCAAGTTTTATGGGACGATCAAAGGAAATTGTTTTTGGAATTTAAAAAAAACGATGAAGAACAAGTTCAATTTCTTCCAGATAAAATTAAACGATTGAATTTCCAATTTGAAATATCGAAGAATGTTAAACAAGAGATTTATTACAAGCAATCTCCATCGCTGGTTTCAATAAAAAAAATCTATCACTCAAACGAGCTTCTATGTTTTACACTTGAATTAGATGAAATTCAGGGTTATACAGATATCCAGATTAAAGTTTTAAAACTAACTATATATCTATATTCTGGGCACCGAATCGAGTATATGTTTTCAGAGAAATTTAACATATTAGACATTGGGATTAATGATGATTGCTACGATGGGTTTCAATTTATAGATCTAAGTATAAGTAAAGGTCAAAAAAGAAAAGTCACTCAAGAAAGAGTAATAGAATCGATTAAGACTGATTTCAACCAAAATAAAGAAGAAAGAACGATAATTTACGAAAAAAATAGTATTGAGAGTATTTCTGCTGATCAATCTATAATTATAATGATGAAAGAGAGCAACGAGACTTTAAAAAACATAGAGATACATTTAAAAAATCTCGCCTTAACAATGCAAAATATGCCGGTTAACCCTATATCTTACGGACCGCCAGTACGCACGCCCCAAAGAATTTCCGGACCGGGTATCGAAAGAATTAAAAGATCTGATTTACCGTCATTGATACAAAGCCGAGGATCATCAGCTAAAATTTTAGTGATAAAAGAGATGAAAACAAAATTCAGAGAAATCACAGAGAAAAACAAAGGCTTTAGTGTTACAGATATTTTAAAACCTATGAGCGAGGATGAACTTAAGACTATCGTATTGAGCGATGAGGAATTAAAGAAAAAGGAAGAAATCACAATCAACAACCAAATTAAAAGGTTTAAAAAAAAGCAAGATCTAAAAGAACAAAAAGAAAAAAAAATCAAATTGAAAAAATTAAATAAACCAAAATAAGCTATTAATGAATGCCAAACTCACTTTTTTTAACTCTATCCCAAATATTCATTCGTAGTGTTCATTATTAGTTTTATTATGAATCTTTAATTATCTTCGATTATTTAAATATTAATGAGGAAAGAAAACTTAATAGAGGTTGATTAATTTTTTATTAAATTACTTTATTGGAACCGCTGGAAGCGGAAAAAGTACTTTAACAGGATTATTTAAAGATTATGTTCTTAAAAGAAATCCTGAGATTTCAGCTATTACTTTAAACTTGGACCCTGGCGTTAAAAGAATGCCCTATACCCCCGATATAGATATAAGAGACTTCATCGTTCTTGAAGAAGTAATGGCTAAATACGAATTAGGGCCAAATGGAGCCATGATCTTAGCTTCTGATTTAATGGTTAACTTTCTAGACGATTTAAAGTACGAAATTGACGAATACAATGCAGATTGGGTATTTGTAGATACTGCTGGACAGCTTGAACTGTTTGCTTTTAGGGAAACGGGACCTTTAATTGCTAGCTCATTAGGTTTTGGATCAATTCAAAAGGCAGTTTCTTTTCTTTTTGATTCAAACTTAGTCCTCAGACCTAATGGATTCATCTCTACACTACTTTTAGCTGCCTCAGTACAATTTAGGTTTAGAAATATTTCCCAAATTAATGTTTTATCCAAGGTTGATCTATTAGGCGAAGATCAAATCGATATGATTGTTAATTGGAGTCAAGACTTTCGAGCGTTAGAGGATTCCACTAATGAAAGAGAAAGTGGTTTAATAAGGGAGTTATCTATGTTAATCGCAGATGTATTCGTTCAATTAGGCTCCACTTCAGAGCTGACCCCCTGCTCAAATAAAGAAGAATATGGGCTCGATCTATTATTTGCCTATTTACAAAGAATTTTCGATTCGGATGAGTCAAAGTTTTATTAAATTAAATGATTTATAACTCTAAATAAATTAAAAAGACTATATTTCAAAATAAAATATGAAAATTATTGGTCCATGTGCGGGTATTGGTTCAAGATTACGCCCGTTTACCTTAAGTAAACCTAAAGCGTTCATAAATGTTGCTGGTAAGACGGTATTGGAACACATCCTTAATAAGGTTAGCGATACATTTGATACAAACACGGAATTAATTTTAATTGTCGGATATAAGAAAAGACAAATAATAGAATTCGTTAAACAAAAGTATAGCGATAAGTTTAGGTTAACTTTTACCGAGCAGGTACCTAGAGGTTATAATGACGACATCCCCTTTTATTGGGGCTTAGGTGAAGCCGTATATTTAGCTAATTCAAGGTTTGAAAAAAAGAAATACACAAGTAAAGAAGCTGATAAACGGGAAGGATCATTAATCTTCTTAGCAGACATGATTCCAATTGATGAATTTTCTTACTTAATGTATCGATATTACGAATCTGATATAGATGGCATTATTACAGTAATGGAAGTTCCAAAAGAAGTTGCAAGCTCTTATGGTATTGTTGTCGTAGATGATAATTTGCTTATTCAAAAATTAGTTGAGAAACCAAAAGAATTTGTATCCAATTTAGCTATAGCTGGTATATACGCATTTTCTAACTCTGCAACCCAAGCTCTCTTTGATAATTTAAAAACATACTTAGATAAAAGAGAAGAAGAAGCTAAAGAGGTTTACCTAACCGAAAGCTTACAAGATTTAATCGATAACGGATTCAAAATCGCAGCAGTTAAGCTTAAAAAAGGAATATTGGATTTTGGAAGACCTTCTGAAGTGTTGAATGGGAACAAGTATCTTTTAGACCACAAATCGGTCAATATCGAAGAATTTCAAGAGCTAAATATCGTTTCTGAAAGGTCGTTCATAAAAGGACCTGTTTATATAGGGAAAAATACCAAAATCTCTTATTCCGTTGTTGGACCATATGTATCGATTGGTTGCGATTCTAATATTGAAAATTGCATTCTAGAAAATTGTGTTATTGAAAAGAATGCTACTTTAAAAAATGTGATTACTGAGAGTTCAATCATAGGAAGTAATGTAAGAGTAGAAAATATTACTAAAAATAATTTAATTATTGGAGACAAAAGTATTTATTGAAAGAAAAAATAATTAATAATAATTATCATGCCGTATAATATAGCGTTTGATGTGGCTCACAAGCCGCGTGGAAAATTAGACGAGAATCTAACGGAATTACGAGATTTCTTAAATGCGAACGATTATATTTGTTATAATTTCTTAGAAGCGCCGATTACACGATATTCTTTAAAACTTTTTGATATTTTAGTGTTTGTTTGCCCTGATTTTGCAAAAATTTCCTCGATGGAAATAACTGAAATTAACAGTTGGGTTAGAGAGGATGGTGGTGGGTTATTGATGCTATCACATGCGGGGGGCGATAGAGGAAGAAATAGTAACCTAAGTGAATTAAGTCAAACATTTGGAATAACATTTGAAAACGATCAAGTACTAGATAATACTTATAATTTAGGCTTGGAAAATATGCCGATAGTTACAGCCTTTATTCCACCACATCCAATCACAAATAGTATTAGTTCTTTATGTTTTAGATCTGGATGTTCGCTTTCGTTATTAGGTAATTCATTTTCTATTGTATCCTCAAATGAAACTTCAGACCCTTTTTCTACTCCCTTAATTTGTGTGGCTGAACCAGATAAAGGGAGAGTATGTGCTATAGGAAGTTATGAATTGTTTAGAGACAGAGTTGGAGGGGGTTTCGGCAACGATGAGCATCCAAATTTAGCTTTTAATATTTTCTCCTGGTTAATTTCAGATTATAGAATGGAATTGCATTCGAGTGGTGCTATCACCGAGATTGTTACTCCAGAGGAAACTTCTACAACCCAAACAATGGATTACCAAGCGCCACCAATTAGTTCTGAAATAACTGAAAGGAACAATGTAGACATCAATTTAACTATGAAAATATCTAAAGATAGCGAATTAATCGATTTGCTAAAGATTTTTCAAAATCAAATTGATACGATGAAGACTACTATCGACAAACTAATTAGAACAGCTGTTTCTTCGGAAATCTCGATAACAGAATTGACTGAACCCCCATCTAATAAAATTGAAAAAACAACAAATGATGGTTTAAACGAATTATTACCTTCAAATGAACCACTAACCGATCTGCCTAAAAAACCTGAGAGTTTAGACCAAAATGAGGAGGAATATTTTATTGGCCTGCCAAGACTCGATATCTCCAATAAATTAAAGCCTGCTCCAAAAACAGAAACTAAAAGGAAAGTTAAAAAGAAAGATTTATTAGCCGAAAAGAAGGGACTAGAAAGTAAACTTAATTCGGTTCGAAACTTACTTGATTTTGTGGAAAAGAAATATAACAACGAACAAATGGATAAGAAATCTTACGAAAAACGGGCTAACCAACTACAGAGAGATTTGAAGGCAACTAAAACCAAAATTGAAGAAATTGATAAACAACTATTAAATGCAAAGTAAAGTTTATTTTCATTAAATTTTAAATTTTTGGCTTGAATTCGTCAGGAACGTATGGCTGAGCGTATTTATTTACAATTTCGAAGAACTCTTTATCCCCCACTCCTTTTGTAACTTTTTCTAATTCTTGCTTTATTAACTTAAACGATTTTCTTAAATCCTTTTTAGATGTCTCCTCGTGTTTCTTTTTCACTTCAAAAACAATTCGCTTAATAATTTCTTCTGGAATATCTAAATCTAAAATTTTAATTTTTTGTTGAAGTGCGTTTAATATTGATTTAGACCCTGAAAATTTTCCTAAATAGAATTTTCTTCTTCTCCCTACTAAATGGGGGTTGATTGGTTCATATGTTAATGGGTGTGCTAAAATTGCAGCAATATGAAGACCGCTTTCGTGACTAAAAGCGTGTTCACCAACTATGGCCTTATTTAAGGCTAATGGTTGGCAAAAGTATTTCTCGCAAATTTCACTTAATTCTGGTAATTTTGTCAAATCTATACCTGTTTTAATACCTATCCGTTCAAGATTCGTAGCAACCTCTTCTAAAGCGGCATTTCCTGCTCTTTCGCC
>DAOUUT010000103.1 GCA_030668025.1 Promethearchaeota archaeon | reverse complement strand
TGAAGAAAGTTCTTGGTAAATCCAAAGAAATGAAAGCATTGAATTCTATGATAAAGAAAAAACTTAGTCTGTTAACCTATATTAGTATGGCGGGATTAATAATTACCGGGATACTTATGTCTAATAAAGCCGCACAATCTGGGTTATTCACGGGTTTTTTAAGTTTTGGAAATGAATACTCGACCCTAATGAGTATCAAACATTTATTATACTTCCTGATGATATTCTTAAGTTTGTTCCGCAGTCAGATTGTGGATAGGGTTAAAAAATTCACACCAGAACAGAAGCAAAAGCTCAATATGCTTACGCTATTGCTAAATATTCTTGCTGGATTAGCGGTTCTATTCCTCAGTTCATATGTTAGCGTACTTGCAGGACTACCAACACCTTAAAAAATCTTTTTCTTTTTATTTATTTTTTCGCTTTACAGGTAAGGTTTTTCTAAAAAGATAATTTTCTTTTATTATGCCTCAAGATATTGTTCAAATTAGGCTTGAAATAGACATCCCTCACGATAAATGGCTATTTAAAATTAACGAAAAACACCCCGATTTAAATTTTTATATCCTATCTAAATTTCTTATAGAAGATAACGCCGGAATAACCTTATTCCAAATTAGGGGACAATCTGTTAAACAATTTGTTTCAGATTTTAAAGAACAATTAACTAAGAATTCTTCCCAAATCTTATTTGAAGGAAACGATCTTGTAATTATGAACATTAAGGTGGTTGACCCATGGATTTTAAACACATTGATAAAAACTGAGCTTTTAATATTATATCCAATATTAGTAAAAGAAGGTAAAATAAGAATAGAGGCAATTACTAATCGTTCTAAAGTTGACGATTTCTTAACAGAATTAGAAAAAAAAGGCATAAAAGCATCCATAGGAAGAATAGGATACGGCTTTAAACCTACGTTACTCACCCCAAGACAAAATCAAATATTAAATATTGCTTATAAAAACGGATATTTTGATATTCCAAGGAAGGTTTCGTTAACCGACTTTGCTAATAATCTAAATATATCTAAATCTGCTCTGTCTGAAACTTTGAGAAGAATTTTTAAAAGACTTTCTGATAATTATCTTAAATCTAACAAGTAAATCATAAGATAATATACAATTTTACCTTGAAGATGTTCGCTTTAAAATTTATATCCTATCAAATTTTAGACAACTTAGTTTATTAGTAAAAAATATAAAGTTAAGATGAAAATTAAATGAAAATAGTAGATGTTAAAGAAGTTCAAATTGCTGATACAGTTCATAAAGTAGCAGTTAAAAAATTATATAATTTTGAGCACGCAACAATCATTCATATTGAACTTAAACCGGGAGAGGCTCTTAAAAGGCATTTAACGCCTGTAGACGCGTTTTTCTACGTCCTTGAAGGCAACGGTATTGTTGAGATTGGAAAAGAAAGAAAAGAAATTCACAAAGATCAATTGATCTTCAGCCCTGCTAAAATCGCTCATATATTGGCAAACGAATCTGACGATATATTTCGATTCTTAGTTATTAAAACTCCTACTCCTACTTCAGAAACAAAAATCCTTTAAATTTCCCTATCTTTTTTTGTGTGTTTTCAGTTAGAGATGTTTGACCCAGATTACTGCATCATCGTGAGGATACAAAGAGGGAATGTCTGAAACCTTGCGAAAACCCATATGGTTATAGAATAGTTCTCCTATATCGTTGCTTTTTTCCATAAAGAGATATATAACTCGAAATTTATATCCAGCTTTAGAGAAATATTTTTTTGCTTCATCTATTAACGATAATACTAATTCTCTTGCTATCCCTTGTCGTTTAAAATTGGAAGATGTACCTAATCCAACTAACTCTATAACACCATCATCCAAACCGCCTCGAGTATCCCATGTAATAGTTCCAAGGATGTTTTTATCGCTTACGCAAATAAGTGTTTTAAACCGATAAATTAAATCTTTAGCAAACTGTTGAGCGCGCTGTTGATGGTTTTCGACTTCGTCTAAATACATCTTTACGAGAAGATCCATGTCTTTTTCTGTAGCGTTTCTTATTATTTTATCCATAAAATCACCTTCATTTATTCAATAAATCTTTTATTTTAATTAAATTTGGGACAATAGTTCAATTAATGCCCTCGGAATTTCTCTGTAATTATTTACGGCAAAAAACTTACCTTGCCCCGCTTTAGCAATTTCTCTGCACGTATCGATGCCTCTTGCGGCATCATTTTCGGCTGGTATCCCTATTACATGTAATTTAGGATACTTTTTCGCTATGTCGATTGGATTATCCCCTCTATTATAGTTACCATCACTAATTAAAATTCCAAATTTGTTTCTTGTTCTTTCTTTAATTTTTTCTAATTCTTTTAATCCTTTCTCTAAACCAATATTGATGTTAGTAAACCCAACCGCCTCAGAATCCAAAATTTCGTCGACTATTGATATAATTGGCTTTTTTTCGTCAATTTTTTTAAGAACCATTGCGGTAGAGTTGAATAAAACTATACCGTATTCTTCTTTTTCCATATTATAGGCTAAAACGGAAGCAGTGAGCGCTGCATTAAGCAAAAGTTTGCCGTACATGCTTCCACTTGTGTCAAGAATCAGAATAATTTTCCTTTTCTGTCTTTGTCTTCTTATTCCGTAGATATCTTTATAAGTTAAGCTTTTTTTGTAAATGTTCAATGGATTGTGCTGGATTGTTTCATCTAAGTCAAACTCTGGCATCCCAACATGATAATAAGGGACAGTTTTCTTATAATTTCCTCTAATTCCCTTACTTGTTATTTTTAACGAAGTTTTCAATATGCTCTGTCTGGCGAGCCTTCTAAAAATTTTTTTGTATTTTTCTGAAATTGGACGTCTTATAAAGAAGTACACTTCTGCCATAGAAGTTTCAGAATTTTTTGCTTTTTCTGTAAAGAACTTCACGCCTTCGTCACAATCCAAAGCGTCGGTTGAGGCATATACATTTGACTTAAGTAAGCCTAAGATTGCTTCGAGATTCTTGTATTGAATAGCTAAGTAAGTCAGTTCCTTAATTTTTTTGTAGTCTAATGTATTTGCCAGATGCTGGTAATAATCTGGTTTCTTCCTTTTTTTCCGAATTATTTCAAATCTTAAGATCTCTCCGTCGGGAATCCTTTCCGTAAGTCTAACATGAAGTCTTTTATTCTCAATCTCCTCGGAATCCTCCGCAGAGAAATCATCGATTATTGAAAATCCATTTTGTTTAAAACTGATAGTACTATATCTGTGATAATTTCGGTTTTAGAACTGGTTACACCATCTTCAAGGTCAATCTTGTTATACAAAGCCATGATTGCAGCAGTGACCCAATTTTTTGAACTATTTTCATTTTCCGATTTAGAAATTAACTCTGCCAAATCAATTGCGCCTCTTATCGAACTACCCCTACGAACTGAAGTAATATTTCTTGAAATTTGAACTATTTGTTGTGAAATAATTGCAATTTTATCGCTACTAGGATTACTCAAATTGGCTTCTTGTTTAATAATCAGAATTTCTTCTTCAAGCGGTTGGAAATCTAATTTTATCCAAATAAACCTATCTTTTAAAGCCTCTCCTATAACGGTCACGCCTATATGAGCAGCAGGGTTTTGTGTGGCAATTACAAAAAACTTTTTATGAGCTTTAATTGTTTTCAGTTTAGGTATTTCTATCGTGCTTTCGTCTAATGCCGTTAAAAGAGAGTTTTGAGTGCTCTCAGGCATTCTGTTGATTTCGTTAATAAAAAGACAGCCCCCTTTGAGCATCGATGAAGTAAGTGGACCATAAATGTAAGCATCTTCTATATAACCCTTTGAAATCACCATTGGTGGATCCCAATAACCAACCAAATTATGAGCAAGCGTTTCTTCTGAACAGTCTATTCGAGCAAAACCACTATCGTAATAAGAAGCTATAGCTTTTGCGATTCGGGTCTTACCAACGCCTACAGAACCCTCTAATAAAATATTCTTACCTACTGAATGAGCTAACGCAATCTTTTTTAGTTCTTCAGTTCTTCCAATGATTTTGTATTTATTTTGTATCTCTTTCACAATCTCAGAAGCATTTACCATGAAAATATTAATATTTCATTTCTAAAAAACTAAACTTAACAAAGTAAAAGAGTTTATAAAAAATAAGAAGAATTTTTTAATTAACGAAGGATTTTAACTTAAGTTAATAATGCGTCCAAAATTTGGGTTTAATAGAAAGGAAACGAAAAGGGTATGTCTTATTTTTATTACGTTAATTTTAATTTTGTTCGCGTCGAATTTTATCACAAGTTTTATTAGTACATCAAAGCAAAATTACGATCCATCTTTTTCGATATCAGAAAATGATGTTAATTTTGACATATTAGATTTTTGGGAAGATGAAATTGAAAGAGTGAATAATACACCATTAAATATTGTTTATGGAGAGAATCATACCATAGAGCATGTTAATCCTCTTACTAATAAAAAATATGAACTTAAAGCCCAAGATATTAATTTTACTTCTCCAAATTGGGTTGGAGCACTACAACAAAACTTAATTTTACGAGGTTTTATACTTTATCCAGAAAATATGAAAAGTTCTAATCCAGGATGTTTATGCATGCACGGTTTAAATGCAGAGATTAAAGAAGTGTTTGAATTGGCGATTCCATATTTAGAAAAAGGTTTTGTAGTTTTATGCCATTCGCACCCAGGTCACGGCAATTCTGAGGGAGCTGAACCAGAACCAAATAATATTTTTTATACTGGAGCCTATAATGAATCAGCACATTTCTATCTAACTTTATGTGGGGCAATACAAGGGTTAAGAGTGCTTGAAAATCTTACATTTGTAAATAATTCTCAAATAATGGTTACAGGCAAGTCTTATGGTGGATTAAACGCTATGTGGCTCGCTAGTGTTGTAGGGGAAAGAATTGCGGGGATTTTAGCTTATATTTCGATTGGAGATATCGCTAAAAACTTACAGTATCCTGATAAACTAATTTTTTGGATTCTAGGGAAAAGTGCTGAAGAAATATCTGATTCTTATTTAACAAACCAGCTCTTGAGGTTTGACCCAATTTTCTACTTAAGATCTACTAAACTTCCTCCAATCATGTGGCAAATAGGAACAAACGACGATTTTTTTCATTATAGCTCGATAAAAAGTACTTATGAATCAGTTCAACACGATAAAAAATTTCTTCAGATTTTTCCTAACGACCATCACGGTTTTCCAAAATTTGAAAATTCAACAAAATTTTTCATCGATTATATTCTTAACAACGGTTCTGTTCCGCCTAAAATTAACATCACTAGCGATCGTAAGAATTACGGTCTACTTGGGGATAGTTTAAAAATTTCTTTAAGATTGAATTCAACGGTAGAAATCGATTCGGTTCAAATCGTTTACAAATATATAGATATAGTTGGATTTGTTTGGCAAAGGTTTAATCTTCAAAAAACGAGTGTAAACGATTGGGAAGGAGAACTAAATCCCGCGATCGTTAATTCACGACTAGATTATTACATCATCGTAAATTTAAAAAATAAGAGTGAAGTATGGTTTTCTTCTAATATTTTCTCGGTTGGAGTTATGATCAGTAATTACACAGTCCCATTCGTAATTCTAATTTCATTTTTTATTATTGTTCCTATTGCGTTATCAATCTGGAGAAAGTTTAACAAAATTTCAGAATCAGATATTGAAGATATACTCAACGCGAAACGGAATTTACTTATTGAAGTTGTTTTAATATTTATCTTAGATCTGATTTATTACATTGCGCTTATAATGCCTTGGATGGTATACGAAAGTGGAGGGGTTACTCTTTCGCATATATATTTCTTTAACAATTTATACACTTGGGAAGTATTTTTTGGCGAAATAGCACCTCTGTTAACGATTATTTTTTTTACATCATCCATAACTAACTCGTATTTAAACTTCATCAGCCCAATGGTTTCCGCTATACTTAAAATAATATATCCGACTATTGGGTTAATTTTTATTTGCGTAATACCAATTCTTTCTGGTGTACTAGACCCTTCAAAGTTAATATCCAATTTTGGATTAATATATCCTGGAGTCGGTCCTTTTCTAATGATAATTTCGGCAATATTCTTGTTTTTTGTTGGTAATTGGGAAAGGAAGAATAAAATTAGAATAGGACTAAAAAAGAGGAATGAACGCTGGGAATCGATAAAATTAAGATTTCAAAAACTGTTTATTAAGTTAAGGTTTAAAAGAACTTGAATAAACATTTTTAAGATAGTTATTTTACGATATTTACTCTAATGCACTACCAGATACTTAATATAAAGATTTTGAACTATTTATGAATCTAAAGCATAATCTTTTTTAACTTAAATGGGCTAGTTGAGTTTATTTTAAATCTAAAAACAACTTAATCTCACAAAATAATAAAAGGTATTAAAAATGGGAAAATCATCAGGAGTAGCATTAGCCCTTATTAGTTTGCTTATTGGAGCAGGAGGATTAGGTATTGGCGCGTATAGTTACTTTACATTTGGTACGAGGATTGCCGATTTAGAAGAGAGGTCTATTAAGGGAATATGGTACGAAGAATTTTTGGAAGATTGGAAACCAACCGTCATAAATACAAATGAAACGCTACCTAATCTTACCATTAGTTTTCAAGTAAAAGAAGGCGAATCTGTTTATTTTTTCTTTATATCTAGAGCAATTATTTGGGCGTATTCTGGTCATACATATTTACGTTTTTCTTTCAGCATTGATGGAACGATTTTAGATGCGCCATTTTCCATAGCAGGTGGTTATGGTGTAGACGAAACCTTTTTATATATTCCAGTTGCTCTTCAATACTCGACAGATACTTTAGCAGCAGGTAACCATACAGTTTCAATTATCGTATTGAATTCTTATAATCCTAATTTTATTCGCCAAAGTACATTGTTAGTTCAAACATACATACCATAGAATTAAAGAAATCTTATTTAACCTTTTTTTTTTTAATAAAAATCCATTCATTTCAAGGATGTAAATATACCAACACTTTTTCTCCTTTTTTCAATCCTTCTTTATCTTCTGATATTTCTACAATCCCATCAGACTGAGTTAATGAGCTTATAATTCCAGATCCTTTTAATCTAACTGGAATTGCGATGAAACTACTTTCTTGCCTTTCAATTTTAACTCTTAAAAGATGTATAAAACCTAGGCTTGAAACGGGTACATCTTTACTAATTCGGGCCAGTATTTCCGCTCGAGGATCGTTATTTATACAACCTAAAATCTTTCTAATTGTGATTCCAACAATTAATAAAAAACAGACGTACGCAGCCACAGGAGTTCCAGGCAAGCAAAATATTATTGTTTGCTCCATTAATCCAATTAAAAGAGGTGAACCTGGGCGTATCGCGATTCCATGAGTTATGACTTGACCATTTTCATGTAAGATTTCGGGTAAGAAATCTTTAGTTCCAACCGATGTTCCTCCAGTAAATATAATAATTTGAGAATCTTTAGTAGAGTTTATTAAGTTATTCTTTATTTCCTCTTTATCATCCTTAAGACTCGATTCTCTTACAACACATCCACCATATGTTTTTACTAAGCTCGATATCATAGGACTATTTGAATTATAAATTTTATTTGTTGGAAGTGGATTACCAACATCAACTAATTCATCTCCTACAGCAAAAACACTAATTTTTGGTTGTTTTTTTACTTTAATTTGTTTAATTCCTAATGATGATAAAAGGGCAATATGAGATGCTTTAATCGTAATGCCTGAATTTAAGATATCTGCTCCTCGAGGAATATCTTCCCCTTTTTTTGATACATTTTTTCCCGGTACTAAAGAAGAATATAGAGAAACTTCCTCATCCATAATTTCTGTATCTTCTATTTTAATAACCGCATCAGAACCTTCTGGTACTACTGCTCCTGTTGAAATTCTAATCGCTTCTCCAGATTTAAGTACAAGATTAGTTTGTTCTCCAATTTCAATTGTCCCAATTTTTTTTATTATTTTAGGATTACTAGGCGATGCGCCAAATGTATCTTCCGCTCTAACAGCATAACCATCCATAGCAGCTCTATCAAACGGGGGAATGTCAAGTTCACTTTTAATATTAGTTGCTAAAATTCGGTTTATTGAATTCGATGTATTTACTTCCTCAAAAGAAATAGGTTTAATAAGAGAATCTATGTTCGTTAGGGCATCATTTAAAGAAGTTAATTTTGAAAACCCAATTTTTCTTAACCTTTTCAAAATTTTCACTCTTTTTTATTTACAATATAAATTATATGTTTTATTTCGGGTAGGATCAAATTATTTAAAGCTAATTTTACAGCATTAGGAGATCCAGGGAGTAAGAATATTACTTTATCCTTTATTTTTCCAGCTAATGCTCGTGATAACATAGAAGAAGCACCAATTTCTTTATAAGATAGATACCTAAACAATTCACCGAAACCATCAATTTTTTTTTCAAAAAGCGGTTCAATAGTCTCATATGTAATATCTTTTCGAGATAACCCTGTTCCTCCACTGAATATGATAGCATGTATGGTATTATCATCTAACAATTTTTTTAATATATCTTTTATTTGATTATTTTCATCAGACACTATTTCTGAAGACAATAGTGAAATTCCGGGATGTTGGTTTAATAATTGTTTTACTAACGGAATAGTCTTATCCGAAGTGCGTTTATTTTCTTGTAATTCATTAAATCTTGATGTACTTACAACTATTAAAGCAATATTTATAATATCTGGTCCTTTCTTCTTATGTTCTTCATGAACTTTCATTAAAAAAAATACACCCTTCTTTTATCTCCTTTCTCAATTATAGATTCTAATTCATCAATTTCAATATAGCCATCTGCATAAAACATAGTACTGATAGCTTCAGAACCTGTTTTTATCGGGAAAATCTTTTTAGCTCCATTCACTTCTTGAATTTTCACAGTTTTAAATTCATGGCGTCCTATAGTGCTATATATTCTTTTTCCAACTTCTAATTTTCTAGAAAATGTTTCTTTTAATGGATAACCAGACTTACTTCTAAGAAAATTATCGATAAATACATAAAAACAGCTTAATGCTGAAGTTGGATATCCGGGCAATATAAAGATCATTTTAGTTCCGATCTTGGCAAATATTATTGGCTTACCTGGTTTAATTCTAACGCCATGTACCATTATTTCAATATTTTTATATTCGTCTAATATTCTGGGACCTAAATCCCCTTCACCTTTAGATGTGCCTCCAGAAAGAATAACTATATCACTATATGTTAATGCATCATCAATTATTTGTTTCAATTCGATAAATTCATCTTTTACAATTCCTAAGAATTGCACCGATGTTCCAGTATTTTCAATAGCTGTCTTCAAAATTGTAGAATTTATATCATAAATTTTTCCAATTTCTAATTCTTTTTCATCGTCACTGACGAGTTCGTTTCCGGTACTAATGAGGCTTACCATTAATTTTTTATAGATAATAACTTCGTTAATTCCACAGGAAGCTAATATGCCTAGAGTTGTCAAATCGATTAATCTATCTTTATTAACGATGATTTCTCCTTTTTTAATGTCATGTCCAATTTCGATTATATGGGTTCCAGGAGTTATTGCTTTTGAAATCAGAACTTTATTTCCTTCTCTCTCGGAAAATTCGACCATAACGACACCATCTGCCATTTCAGGAATAGCTGCACCAGTCGCGACATACGAGCATTGACCTTCATGCATTTTTTTTAGAGGTTTATTTCCTGCGGGAATTGTCTCTATTAATTCAAATTCAATTAAGTTATCTTCTTCGGCTGGAAAAGTATCTTTGGCAATAACAGCATATCCATCCATCCTTGATTTACGGAAATGAGGAACATTGATGGGGCTTATAATGTCTTTAAACAATACTCTATTAAAACTTTCTTCAAGAGGTACGCTCTCCGCTTCAGTTTTAATTTTTGGTATAGATGCTAATAATTTTTTAAACTCATCTACTTTAATAGTTTGTAAAAATTTCATTTGAATCTATCCAATTAATGTATTATTTTAATTTAATGAATCCATCCAGAAGTCCCATCGAGAAAATCTTCTTTCTTCCAAACAGCTACTTCGTTTTTATACCTTTCAACAGCAAGGCTTAGTGCTTTAAAACCTTCTTCTCTATGAGAAGACGCGATTATGACATGAACTAAATCATCTGATATGTCAAATTCTCCTTTAAAATGGACAATAATAACATCAACAATGCCGTGTAATTCTTTTATATCATCACATATATTATTAATACTTTTATTCGCAAGTTCTTCATAAGCATCTATTGTTAATTTACGAACAAATTTGCCGTTCTTTGATGTACTTCTTACAATTCCCGAAAATGTTAGAATTGAACCCGTTTCTTTAATCCGGGGGTGGTTCCTTAATGAACTTAAAATATTACTTAGATTAATTTTATCTTTATTATAAATTCCAGATCTAAACGGAGTTAAGTTTTCACTATTCGTTTTAATTTAACCTCCCGCAAACGGTAATAGAAATGCGACCTTATCTCCATCTTTCAATTCTAATAAAGGTTCCCTTTTGTTAGCAAGTATTTTATCGTTTATGACGATAGAGATATTTCCCTTCAAATTTTTTATTTCGTCGTCCCATATTAGATTTTTTAGGGGATTATACTTGCTAAAGATCTTTGAAGTAAGTCCTTCTACAGTGTTTTCCTTTAACTCTAAAAACTCTCTATCTTTTCCGGTTATATCCTTAAAATCAGCAAAGTAAAGTATTTCGACTTTCATTATCATGACATCTAAATTTTAGTTAATAATAAGGTTCTCTGGTATCTACAACTTGTTTAACTATTTTTTCATACATAGATAGTGATTGATTTTTCTGCAAGGCTTCTTTAATGTTTGTACCTAAATCAGACCGAAACAGACAACCAAATAGATTTCCATCGCATCCAACCCTTAATTTCGTGCATCCCATACAAAATTCATGCCCGGGAGTAATAGTTTCAACTTTTACTGAGTTTGGTAGTGTAAACACCTTTCGATTTTGCATATTGCCCCTTACTTCTATATCAATAGCTTTTTTTTCAAATTCTTCTATTAAAGGTGTTACATCGAAATAGAACTTTTCATAGAATCCGTTACCTTCACTAACAGAGCGAGACACTTTATGTAATTCAATTAGTTGCAAAATAAAATCATTTTCAGCACAAAAATTGATCAAATCATTTATTTCCTGATCATTTATGCCTTTAAGAATTACATAATTCAATTTAATAGGTGTAAGCCCTATCTCTTTTGCTTTCATCAATCCTTTTAGTACAACTTCTAAGGAATCAGAACCGTACATCTTTCTATAAATATCTGATTTTAATGTTCCTAACGAGACATTGATACGGTTTAAACCAGCATCATAGAGGTCTTGGGCTTTTTCAATTAAATAAAAGCCGTTTGTTGTCATAGATATATCTTTATAAAGTTGCAGATCAGAAATATTTCTGATAATTTCGACTATTTCTTCTCTGAGTAAAGGCTCGCCACCAGTAAATTTAATTTTGGTTACCTTTAATATCTGTGCTAATATCCTACAAAGATGAGTAATTTCATTAACGCTTAGGTCCGTCGTTTTGGGAATGAATCCTTCTCGATCACAATAAATGCAATTATAATTACATTTAGAGGTCACCGAAAATCTAATGTGCTTTATTTCTCTATTACAAT
>DAOUUT010000036.1 GCA_030668025.1 Promethearchaeota archaeon | reverse complement strand
CCGATATCGAGATGGTTTCGATGTGGCAAGATACTTTTAAAAGAGCAGCGAATAAAAATATGGAAATGTTTCAGCAATTATACAGAGAAGATATCGTTAAGTTTGGGTCGTTCATCGTAAAAATGAGCGAAAAATACAATATATAACGAGGTTCTCTAAAGCTGTAAGCTTTAAACCTACCCTTATTAACAGGATAAAAAATTCATAGAATAAAAAAAATTGTAATTATTAATAGTGAGTTAAGCTTTGATTTTTACGGGTTTACTATAATTCTTTAAATCGCCATTTCGTATATTCTGGTACACCCCCACATGCGTGGGGACAACTCTGTCATCAAGTGTTAAATCAAGTGTTTCTACGGTACACCCCCACATGCGTGGGGACAACTAAATTTATCATACCAAATCATACTATTTTCGCGGTACACCCCCACATGCGTGGGGGCCAACAACATGACTGGCGTAGTTTTTCCTATTGCATTCGGTACACCCCCACATGCGTGGGGACAACTTGCTCTTTTTCGGAATTTGTAGAATAATATCCGGTACACCCCCACATGCGTGGGGACAACTTCAATAATTTCAATTCCAAAATCTATAATTTCGGTACACCCCCACATGCGTGGGGACAACAAAACATCCTTTGATTTTCTTTTTATATTCCACGGTACACCCCCACATGCGTGGGGACAACCTCTTCATTAACGAACACGTATTCGGGCGTGACGGTACACCCCCACATGCGTGGGGACAACATACAATTCGTGACGTAAGCTTGCATAGCGTCCGGTACACCCCCACATGCGTGGGGACAACTTTTATTGCTTTAAATCGTTTTCTAGATTTGCCGGTACACCCCCACATGCGTGGGGACAACTTCCAAATATATCACTCTACACATTTTAACCACGGTACACCCCCACATGCGTGGGGACAACAATATCATGTCTTATTCAGACTATTTTGGTATCGGTACACCCCCACATGCGTGGGGACAACTCAAGAATTTTACTTTTTCTTCTTTAACCATTCGGTACACCCCCACATGCGTGGGGACAACATTTTAACGTTTGAGATTGTTTCGTCCCAAGCCGGTACACCCCCACATGCGTGGGGACAACTATATCAAAAGTATATTTGATAGTCGTTTTATCGGTACACCCCCACATGCGTGGGGACAACCTTAAAGGCGAATCTTTTAAAGATATATTATTCGGTACACCCCCACATGCGTGGGGACAACAAAAGAATCGAAGACCCCTTACCATTTCATGAAGGTACACCCCCACATGCGTGGGGACAACACTCCGAGAAAAGTTAAGGTCGAGTACGGTACCGGTACACCCCCACATGCGTGGGGACAACGATTGTCCAAAAAGAGAAGGTAATTATTGTTCGGTACACCCCCACATGCGTGGGGACAACGCCTAAATCGTGCTCTTCAGTTATATATACTGTCGGTACACCCCCACATGCGTGGGGACAACGAAAAATTTGATTAATGATTTATTCCTCTCTCCGGTACACCCCCACATGCGTGGGGACAACACTTCTTTTTTCTTCCGAAATGAAGAATTGGTTATCCTTTCTAAAGAATTTTTTTTTTGGTATATCAGCCTAAATAACTTCATTTTTCATAATATTTTAAATAATTTTGAGTTAATTTTTTGATTTTTACACCTTAATTATTATTTTTTATGTGTATTCCGTATTAAATACATAAATAGAGGAGTTAATGTATCAATTAAGTTATAAGAACCAATTGGTTCGATTTTTTTATCATATCCCGTTTCCCCTTTTCCCTTAAATAATTGATAATATTCAGAATATTTTCCCTTTTCGGTAGTATTACGTTTAATGCCTACTTTTTGTGTTAAGGAATCTTCAAGAGATTTTAAATTGGGAAAGAAATCTTGAAGATCAACTACTTTTGCAGGAAGATTAATCTTGAGAGAAAATTCTTGAATTACTTTATTAATAATTTTTATATCAAAATCTTTATTAAATACTAAAACGATGTCGGTATCCTTTAGGTAAGGGCTTATCATTGTTACTAATAGAGGAACTTCAGATTTTTTTCTCGTCATATTAAAAACTTGATAAATATTAAGATTTAATTTTTTAGCTTGGCTTTTTCTGAGATCGAGTATAGCCACTCCAATAATATTTATAAAACCATCATATGCCTTAGGGAGATAATCAGTTGTTTCAATATCTAAACATACCAATTTCTTATTATAATAAGGTTGGTCTGATAATTCATTAAGATTGATTAAAAATCTTAAGAGTGCTTTACCAATAGTCCTAATATCGTTCATCCACGGTGGGAACCATAATTTTTTGGGAGGATATTCGCCATAGGCGGAAGATCCCGAAAATTTAATCTTGATTTTGGAATTTATATTTTTAAAAAATACACTTCTAGTAATAAAATTTTTAGGAATATTCTCAGTATCCCAAATTACAGAAGGAATTTCTTGGATTTGTTTCTTTTTGCTAATTTTTTTCTCATCTGCTGGAATTGTTTGCTTTTTTCTTCCATTTTTCTGAATAGACTCATTCTTACTTTTCTTTTTATTAGGATATGTAATTAATTGCAGTCCATCAAAATTACTAATTGACCTATTAGTTATTCCTGATATAGAAAGTTTGAATCGTTGTTCATTGTTCGTTGTTTTCACCCAGATTGCCCCTCCTTTGCCTTGTTTTTCTTGTATTTTTTTCCATAATTTCTCTCCAACTAAAGAACTTAATGTTCCAATAAAAACTCCTGATTTTAATTGTAGCATCCACTTAGTTAATTCACCCTTAAGACTAGAAGGTACATTTTCAGTTATGAACATCATCAATTTTGGAATAATTGATCACCACTTCAAGTTATAATTTATCATCAAAATTTTTACCTCCTTCTTGAAATCCTTGATTAGGATCCCATAGATATCCCGGAAGTGCATCATCAGTGTCGTAGTCTCGAAATTCTAATTTATTTAAATTCAATATCCTTTTCTCAGAGAAATTTAAGTGATCATCAATATCTAAAACTGTTTTTATATCTTTAACTAACCGGTTCAAAAGTTTTTTTTTATTAAAATGTTCTCTGCAAGCTTTACGAACTCTTCTAGAAATATCTTTTTTGCTTTCTTTTACAATATCAAAAGAGAGAGGGATGGTTATGCTTGATTTGTAAAGGTCAGCAACATCATACACAAAAGAAAGTTGTTTTCCAGTATGGATGAACCCTAAAGCAGGGCTATATCCCATAGCAACTATTGCGGCATGACAAATCCCATATAAGCATGAATTAGCGGAAGAAATAGCACGATTTATCGGATCAGTATCAAACCAAGAATCTCTTTTATAAAATCGCCCTTTCCATTCTACACCAGTTCGAGTACTATTATCAATATATATTTTTCTCATTCTTGCGCCTTCTTTTCCTCTTAATTGTTTAATTGTTGTCTCGAGAAGAATAATTTCTTCAAATCTCATAATATACATTTTTTTCGCAACCAGAAGCCGGAATTTTGGGATACTGCTTAAAATAGATTGATGAATTATATTCTTAGCACTACGCGTTCTGCCGATACCTTGAGCGTATAATCGAACACCTTCTTCTCCGCACCATAATATCAGACAATCGTTTTCAACAAGATTTTTAACAGCAGCATGAGTAATATTCGTACCAGGACCAAGCATAATCATATTCAAAGTGGCACATGGGACGGGAGTAATTCCGTCTTGACTATAAATAGCAATAGAATGACGATCTTGCCGAATCTTCGCGTGTTCGATGTAAAGAAATGATAAACTATCCTTTACTCTTGGTAATTCATGTAGATCCTTCTTCATGAATTCTTTTAACACCTTTTTTTTATTTATTTTAAATCCTATATAGAATTAAAAACCATTAAATAGCGATAGATAATAATCCAAATCCGAATGCTTTTCCGCTTCCTATCCCATTTTTCAAACTATCTGAAAATAAAATAGGATTTACTACTTGCAATATCCCTTCGAATTGAACTGCTTGAAGTGTAATTTGTTTTGATTTTTTTCTAGCTTTGGCGATGAGATTTTCGGTTTTTATGATATCTGCTTTGACTAATTTAAAACCTCCGAGTTCAGCTTTACGATTTAACCACTTAAAATGATTTTCCGCTTTGTATAGACCTAATCGCTTTCCTTCGACCTTCTTTGTCGGATTCGCATATAATTTAAATCTGTAAAGTGAACCTGTATTAAAATCGGGATATTCAAACTGTTTAAAGAGAGGATCCTTAGAAAAATAATTTTTCTTGGATATTAATGGTCCCCAATCAGGGCAAATTAAAGACTGGACGAGTACTGTGGGTACACCCGAAGTGGAATTAATATTAAGTCTATAAAGTATTCGGGTGAAGTTATCGGTGGTTTTTAGATCACTGGGAAATCCATTCATGATAGTTTGATGAAGTTGGTAAGGATTACTCAGTTCAATCTGCACTGTTTTTGAGTTTGGATTTAAATATAAATTTGAGAGATATATTTTCGATCACCTTTTATATTATTCTATTATGGGAGTTTCAATCCAATATTCTGAAATTCTCCTTGTTCCGTAGATTCTCGCAGGATTAATTCGAATCGCATCTTTTCTAAGGAGATTCCCCTTTTCATCTTCGATAACACATCGCAATTTTTCCGGCACATCGTCCTTGGATGTAAATTTGTTCCATGGAATGGTTTTTAAAGCTTCCTTTAAAGATGAGTAATCGTGGGATAAGATTTCTAGGACAGGCTGGGTAGGAATACAACTTTTTCTACCCAAGTATATAGGCCATTTTGGATTCTTTAAAGCGTACTCAATCTTTTTCAATAAGGTTAATGGTCCTGTCACGACGATTAGGAATGAAGCATCCTCGATGTATGATCGATAACTTAATTCCGTATGTACTTTGCTTTTCCCTGTGGCGATAGTATGTATTCCCGAAACAGTATGGAAATCTGTAGTAACGATCCCCGGTCGGTCTATTCGCAACCCTACTTTAAGATTTTTGCCTAACTCCGTTTCAATTTTTAAATCTGTTTTTTTATACCCTAAGGCACATGCTAATAATCCAATTATCCCACTTTTTGTTGGTTCGGTGCTAGTGTCACGAAAATTCCATCTCGAATTGATTCCCCAAGACTGCATAGGACCAGTTAATCTTAAGATAATAATCGGGATAGTAGTCATTGATCCTCACTTCGGTAATTGTTCCTTTAACTTAGATGATAGAGTTTCAAAATTATCACAAGTAGTGACTCCTTTCATACTGATATTTCTCGTACTAAACCATAATCGAGAGATAGGAGTTAATCCATACTTTTCATTAATAGTACTCACATACTTAGTAAATTTTTCCAGAGTATCTTCTAGCAAATCAGTTTGACCTTTCGGTCTGGATGGTTGGATAAAGGCATTAGCGTAACTAACTGGTATTTTTTCTTGACGTAATTCGATTAAAATCATTTCGGGTAATTGATGAGCAGCAAAAGAATTTTGTTTTCCGGAGGGAGTGGTAAATACAGCTGCTTTCAGAAAAGCGATAACTAATTCATTGAGATGGGATTTCAAAATCGTTTTCTTATCTGAAAGTGTCATATTTTCAATAAAGCCATCATAATCCAGTGAGAAGTATTTATAATAGCATGAGGAGTTATACTCAACATCCCCAATCATTCCTGCTCCTTGACTCTCAATACTTTCCGATGTGCCGATAAGATCATCAACCGCCGTAAAATAATCGAACTCATGTTCTAATTTGTTAGTTGAAAGTGCGTGAGCAACTTGTATAGATGCTTCAATATCTGCAAAAGCTTTAGAAGTAATCATCCTCCCAAATAATGCAATATCCGGAGTTATGGGTTGGGGTCCAGATTTCTCAACCGTAGCTTCATAATCAAATTTCTCCAGTATCTTTTTAACTTCTTCGGGATTTTTAGCACCCTTAATTTTCCCAACAAAAATATCAGCAAAGTTTTTTAATTCATCAGAAGAAAAAAACATTATTGGTTTAGTAGCTAATTTTTCATCACTACGGACTTTTTTTGCTCCCATCCTACTAATCGTTTGTCCAACAATTTGAGCGTGGTCTTCATGTATTCCTTGCTCGATTAATTGTTTTTTAACTTCTACAGGAAGAAGTCGTGTTCGAAAACTAAGTCCTATTTTCACCATCTCATCTTTAAAAATGGACGATTGACGAATCGATCTTTTTATGCACTGGCTCGAAATTCGAGCTCTACGAACGCCTCCAAACATACAAGTTTTTGGGCTGCCGGTATCATCTCTATTCAGATTTGATGGTACATGGTTTTGTATCATATGAATTTCTATTAACATTTTATCATCTCCTTTTCATTTTTATTCAATTTTTTTTATTTTTTTATTTTATCAGATTCATTTTCTTGTTCTAATTTAGGTTTTGAAAAGAAATCACGAGCCCAGTTTCTTTGTATAAATTTATCCTCGTGAGTCCAATAAACTAAATCTTTTATTAATTGTAGCCAGTCTACCCCCACTTGATGGCTAGACGCTAACCTTACAGATTGCCGCAACTTATAGGAAAGTTCATCGCTGTCTTCTAATCGACTATCAAGAAGGGAGATCATCCTTTTAGAAATACTTTCAGAATCCGTTTTTCTATATACTTCACGCATTGTCTTTCCAAAACTTCCAGTAAAAGGAAAATCGTTCAGCCCATATAAAGTCGCCACAAGAAAGTATATCTCTTCATTATAATCTCTGACTAATTGTGAAGGGAGATATCTATAAAAAATTCCAAGAGCATTCTTGGATTCGGCAATCTTCAATCCACAAGCTCTCTTTAATATAGCTAAATCTCCCCGTGAGGTCTCACGCGTTTTTTTTAAATTATCCAAAAAATTTTCAAATAAAGGGATTTTATCTTTTTTCATATTCTTTCACGATTTTTTTTGTTTTGATTTTTGACTATTTTTTTTAAAAAGCATAAAATATATCTTTCTATTGAAACTATCCATCGATTCTACTTGGTTACGCAAAAATTGCGGATTTGTGCTAATCTCCCCCAAACACTCTTCAAGGATTCCTCGTCCAATAGTCCTTAATGTCTGTTTCCATTCTAATTGTAATTGTCCTCTATCATTGACATTATTAATATCTTGGTGTTGCAGTTTAAATAAAAAATCTTTCTTAAATAATTGCTCTAATCTCCCCCAGTATTTATCGAGTGCTTGTCTTTTAAGGCTATTAATATTTAATTTACGCTTATTCTTAGTAGCAAAAATACTGATCGTTTTATTCAATAAAGTTTCTACTTTGTTTGCCAAATCAATAGCGGGTTGAATTTGCTCTTTTAAAAAGGAGTCTCGTAATATTTTTAATGGTAAGGATAGGGTCTCTTCAAACCATTCTAGATATTTTGCTTTTTCAGTTCGGATTCCATATGCTTCTAATATCATTAGATAATCATCTGGGAGAATCTCATTATACTGTAAGGAATAGAACTGTTTAACCACTTCTGGATTAGTAAATTTTATGCTACTACCGGGTTCGTTCTTTAATAATAACGGTCCAATATCCCGCCATATCTTTTTTCCCGATTTTAACGGCAAGGGAAACCGCGCTTTATTTGTAGTTATATAGGAGGTATGAGGATCAGTCCAAACTCCTTTAAAACTCCATCCTTGCTCAAAAGCAATATTTGACACGAGAATATCAGAAGTTTCCCCGCTGTATGTACATTTTCCCCCTTCGTCAGGAAAGAGGTAGACATATCGTGGAAGCCAAGTTAACCCTTGAAGAGTTGATGTTTGAGAGATGGGACCACCTTGCATTACAGAAGGGAGTTTCCATAAGACAGGAGCTTTGGAATCGTTTTGCGGAATGGAAGTGCTACAAGAGTTTAGTAATAATATTTCGTATAAATTTTTTCCCTTCAAAAGAGTATACCACGGGGGTCTTCCATTAATGCTAGCAGTATATCCTCTCCCCCCAACTGGAATAAAAGCTGATAGTGTACATAGAGCTTTGGCGCAATATTTTGGAGATATCTTATGTTCCTCTTCTATTAAATGGTTAAAAAGAATAGTACTATACCCCGTAGGTATTGATTGGAATAAGGATGAAATACTTTTCTGTTTCTTCCTAATAGTATCCTTCAGATGAGGATTTTGAAAAAAAGGATGAGCCTCGCTAAATAGAAAAAATTTAGGCTTTTGTTCCTCGCAATATTTTTTAATAATCTCTTCAGAGAATTGTTTATCTACTATGAGATCTTCTAAAGTATCTTGATTATTAATATCAAAAGCATCCATTACTAGAGCGATTAAGAGGCGATAAATGCCATATTTAGTTAAAGGAGTTGCCTCAGAAAGTTCAATAATGTCATGTGCTTTTAATAAAAGTTCTTTAATCCCATAGGAGCTATAAGTAAGATCTTTATTCAAAACAGATATCCACGGTTCATCAAAAAGGTTATATAAATCTTTCAATTATGATTCCTCCATGTAAACGCCATAAATTTGATGATTAATTAGTCTTCTTTTTTTTTTAGGATATATATCTAATTCATATTCTAAATAATTGTTTTTAAGTCTTATTATCAATGAATGAGACAACCATTTAATAATTGGAAAATCCTCTCTTGTATTATTGAACCAATATTTCGGTAGTGAAACGCTATTTTCCATGATTTTCTTTTGTATCTCATGATTAGGTGGGGTATCTATGTGAATATATGATTCTAAAGTAGAGTCTTCTAATAATATTGCATTCAAAGACCTCTCTCCAATCCTTGTTTTCGCATAAAAAAAAGAATTCGCTTGAGAATCTCCTTCTGAAAATGGAGTTGAGTCTCGACTTAAAAATTCAAATCTTTTTGGGTTAGGAGGAGGGATTAAATAGATTTTCGCTTCATTTTCTTCTATTTCTAAGGCCTGTTTCATTGTATCATAAGATTTGTTAAAAATATCTTGAAATTCATTTAATTCTTGTAATTGATAGTTTCCCTCGCAATACACCTCATCAATATAAGTCCTTATGTCCGAAGGAAAAACAAAGATATTAAAATTAGGTTTTCCCTTTTTCCTATTCAATAATACATCTAACGTTCGTATTAAGATATTCTGGTGATAAATTTTTCCTGTAATTCCGAAAGATAAGTCTTTAAAAGGGATACTAGGTAACAGAACTCTAAATATAGCTTTATCTCCACAAGGTCGAAATTCTCTACGATGACGATGCATACGGCCCATTCTCTGAATAAGCAAATCAATAGGGGCGATTTCAGAGATCATCTCGTCAAAATCTAAATCCAAACTTTGTTCAACAACTTGAGTTGCTACAAGAATGGATTTCTTTGGTCGAGTATTACAAGGATTAGTTAATTCGATATCTTTACTTTTTTTATCATAATATTTTAAAACTTCTTCCTCGATTTCTATCCTTCGTTTAATTGGAAAGCGAGCATGAAATAAAGTCAATATTAAATCATAATTCTGTTGTGAACATTTTTTTTCTATGATTTTAAATAAATTTTGACTATTTTTTACAGAATTCATTATGACACAAGTACACTTATCTTGCAATGCTGAGTTTATTGCTATGTCAGCAATTTGCTCAAAACCTTCGAGCAAACCAATCTCTAGAACTATTTTTATTTTCTTTGTGGAACTTGTAAAATTTGTGTCGTTCTCAGAAAAATAATGGATTATATTATCTTCTTCTTTAACCGTTATTAGAGGATATTTATCTTTTTCAACTGGAAAGTCTTTACTAATATTATGATCCCTTGAGTAGGAATTTAATAGATCTTTTTTTTTTGACAATGGAAGAGTCGCTGATAGGATAATTACCGGAATTTCCAATGTATATGCCCAATTTAGAACTTTTGTCAAAATAGTAGTCATATATGCGTCGTAAGCATGAACCTCATCAATAATTAATATTTTTTCTGCTAATCCTAACAATCTTAAAAATCCAAATTTTACCCATAACCCACTCATTAGACATTGGTCTATTGTTCCCACACCAAACGGGGCTAAAAGTGCTCTTTTTTTGGGCTTAAACCAATCATACGGAATGTCTTCGAAATTTCTACTTTCCCCGGAAAATTTATCGATCATCCAAGCCATTCCATGAATTAACTGAAGATTGTTCTCTATATTTGGAGAAAATTTACTTAAAAATCCTCGCACCCTGTTAAACATTTGATTGCTAGTTGCCATAGTAGGTAAAGCAAAGTATATCCCTTTCCATTTTTTCATAAACAGAGTAGATAAATATAGAGCTGCTTCAGTTTTTCCCGTACCCATAGGAGCTTCAATAATAATTAAGCTATTTTCTAAAGTCTCTGAAAAATTTTTTTCACATAGTCTCTGAACTGATGTAAGATCTATAAATTCAGGCCAAATATCTGAAATGGAGTGGATACTGCTTGTATCATAGAAATAATTGAATCCAAGGGATGTTATTATGGACCGTGCCCATTTTTTACTCTTGTTGCAGTAATCCTTGAAACCAACGATGTTATTTTCGTTTTTATCCAATTTTTCTCTTAAAATATGAAGAAAATTTTCGTTTGAAGCTATCCAATCGCTTAGTACTTGTATCGCGACCAATAGTACGCCTATGTTGCTATGATTCTTAAAATCTTTTGGACACCATTCTTCCGGTTTAAAATAATTATAGAGTAGTTTACTGATTTTTTGCCTATATGGCTCCCAATTTTCGTGAATTTTTGGATGATCTTCAGTAAATTTTACGTGAAACCTGCCATGATGTCCTAAAATTGAACTTGAAATTGTTATATATGCTTTTTTCCCCCATGAAAGTGTTTTCAAATGTTTTTTTATCCAATTTCCCCCATACAATGCATGATTATATTTTTGAAAGGATTCTTCTTGAAAAATTAAACCTTTTGTTTTTAGATCCTCAGCCAAATCAGGAGCCTTATTTTGAAACTCTGGATGACACTTCCCGATATCATGATGGGATAAAATATATCCTAACCAACTTTTTAAATTTGATTCAGAGCAATCCAAATTCTTCATCAATTGATATTTAATTGAATTAAATACAGTGCTATTGATTAATTCTTGCCCAATATGACCTACATCTACCATATGATATAATAATGGATGGAACGGATTCGTTTTTCCCCAAATTTGTAAGATGGTTGAATTGAATAATTTTTCTCTATTCATTTTGGTTTTTATTCTTATTTTACTTTGATTTTTTTTTAATTTCGCCTTTATTAACTTACAAACGGCATTTTATTTAAAAATTAATACATATCACAATTTGATTTATTCGTTTATATATTTCTTCATATACATATCTAAAAAAAAGCATACGTATTTATAAAAAATGTTATTAATTTATAAATAATAATTTTAATGAAATATGTAAACTTAGAAAAAATAGTAATTCATGAATGGAAATTACAATCAAATTGTTTTAGTGGGACATTTACCAGAAAAACTTATTTTTTCTACTGATAAGGAGATTATACATAAAATAACCTTAATTACGGAAAAACAACCTCTATCCGGTACACCTGAAGCAAAAAAAATTCTTAATAAATTAAAAAAATATTATGAGGAACGTAAAATCTCTGTTCAAACTGTTGAGTTCGACTTTCATATTCAAACAAAACCTATTGCAGAATTAACACACTTTATTTACCAGCAAAAACTTCAAGGATTCGATAAAATTACCGTTAATATATCTGGGGGATTACGATATATGATTATTTGGTTATATATTGCTTGTTCTATAACTAGTACTAGGATAATTCATGGTGATTTCATATACGAAGGAAGCAAGGAAGTGGGAATATACTCTAATATGGATTTACCTACTATTCATTTTCAACTTATTTCAGATAAGCAATTTGGATTTCTAGAATTGTTTTTCAATACTTATACTAATTTCCAAGTCTTTTTTCAACCAGATTTATCTTTTAATGATAATCCGTTATTATTTAATCGAATTAAGTATAATTCATTAGAAGAGATTAAAAAAGCATTAGAAAATAAAAGAAATAAGGCTTTATCTAGAGGTTCTATAAATGGTTATATTCAAAAATTAAATAAAATTTCTGCTTTGAATATCTATCCAAATCCTAAAGATAAAAAAGAAAAAACAATTGAAATCAGCTATTTAGGAATAACACATTTTCTCAATAAACTATTTAAAAATAATAAATGAGATTTCAAAAAGGGATTTCCTTAATTTTAAACAAAAGTAAGTTCTTTTGACTAAATTTTCTCTTGTATAGATTCCAGTTCTTTATTGACTTCCAAATACAACGCTTGACGGTTTACAGGTGCTAAGTCAATTTTTTTTTCTGATAAGTACAATTTCAAATTGATTTTTGAGAGTTTTTTCAAGTTTTTTTCATAAACCCATTCAATAATATCGCCAATTAATTTGAATGATTCCTTTCTCTCTTTTTCAATTCTTTCGTGTTTTCTTTGCTTTTTCAGTTCTTTAACTTTTTGCCAAACCATGTTACCAATCTTTTCTAACCTCTCATGTGTTGCTTGTGGTAATCCTAAGAAATCTTCGATGCCTATGTCGCGATAATACATATGAAGATTAATTGAGGAAAGATCCGCTTGAGTTTTTACTTTAACATAAAGCATCTCAGCTAATTCTTCGTTGGATTTAGTATTTAATACTTTATTTCGTTTCAATACTAGTTCCTTTTCTAATTCTATAATTTTGAACCAAACTATGTCAAATATTTCCCATTGTCTATTCTCTAACTCAGATATCTGTAGGAACTCCTCGACCTGATGTCTTGACCAGAATAATTCCTCAAAACTCTCAAATCTTTTTCTAAAATTATCATCAGTTAGGGAGTTATCACTCACAAACTCATCATAAATTAACTGAGCAATTTTTTCATTAGAATATGTTTTAAACAAATTTTCTTTCATTCTCTTCTCAAAAGTATTTCATTTTAATTATTTATCTATTTTTATATTTAATTTTCAATCTTCAATCTATAAATTCACTTTTAAAAGTGTCCACCTGATTTCTTTTTTGTTTAAATATATACAAATTAAAAATCTTTTAAGAGTTGGAATGTTAGATTAGCAGAATCTTTGGCTAAATCTTTAATATCTGAATAAAAATCTTTTCCATCTTCTCCGCTCATATTTTCAATTACTATTCCTCAATATAAAAATTTTTATAAATTTTGTTTAAGAATTCAGAGAATTTAGTTTAGTTTAGCTTATTAAATTTGCTTTCATTTTTTTTTCTATATGACAATTGAAATATTAAAGACTGTATTAAAAAAAATAACAATTGGAATTGCTTCAATATTCGTATATTTACCGATAATAGGTGGTATTCTCGCTCCAATGGCTTTGATAATTGGGATTGATCTTTATATCTCTTGGAGAATAATCGGATATAATTATACCGATTGGACTTGGGCTTATTATTTAATAAATCCATTATTAATTCCCATTATAATTTCAATTGAAATGTTAATATTTTGTTTCGGATTAGGATTATTTTTAACTGGTTTAATTACGATGGTGAAAAAAAAGATAGAAGGGGATACATTAATTCAAGCAGGGATATATAAATATATACGGCATCCACAAAATCTAGGGATTATCTTTATGTTTCTCCCATTTGTCCTATATATTCCTGGATTCAGAGACATTGGAATTCGAATGGGTGAAATTGCATCTTGGATGTTTTTTACTTTTATTATTTGCCTTTATTCATATTATGAGGAATGGAGATTAGTGAGAAAACATAAAGAAATATATTTGGAGTTTTATAAAAAGACTGGATTCTTTATCCCTAAATTTTTGCGCAAAAAAGAATCTTTAATCAATATAAATTTCCCGAAAAAAATTCTCATAGTAGCTGTAATATTTCTCGCATTTTTTATTGCATTTTTCGTAACTGTTCAATTATTTATTGATGAATTAATGATGTATAGATAGGGTTTTTTTTTAATTATGTCTGGACGTTTGCCTAAAGTTTTTGCAAAAGGTTTTCTTCAAGGCGATTTTCGTAGCATTTTTTACTTAAATCTTAAGTTTACAAGTTAACAACTTTTTTTAAAATTTTCTTAAGTCTTCTTTAATTACATATCCGACATTATTTTAAGTAGTGCATTATACTCCATTACAGTAGATTCAGGTTTTTGTTGTAGAGGAAATCTATTAAATCTTAAGTTAATCGAATTTAAATAACAAATTTTTACATCCCTCCCTACTTTTTTACTCCAAAGTCTTGTAATTCATTAATGTCGGTAGTTATATTATGAAAAAATAACTTTTTATTGATTAACTTGTAAACTTAAGATATAAATAAAAAAACCAATTAAAAATTTAATTTTCTTATTAAACTTATTTGCAAAAGCTAGACCACATTTATGCAGATGAAATGTCTTGAATGTAATTGAAAATTAAAGCTCACTCATTTTCTCTGTAGTATTTTTATATTACAGTTCTAATTGGAATAAAAGTGACCTAGTTTTCATTGAAATTATATGGGTTGAGCGAGAGTTTTTAAAAACTCTGGATCCATTTTTTCAATAATTTCTGCTAATTTTGCGTTTAATTCTGATATAATCACTCGACTTTTTTCAGAATTAAGGTCACTAAAAAAATCATCAGCACTTTGATCTAATAGAACGGATTCGTGAAATTCCTGAGTTATTTTTGATTCTTCTTTTTTAAAATCTGTAGTATAATCAATTTTTTCACCATTATATTCAGTAAAGCGAAATCTCGGATTCTTTAATAACCTATTTATAAACCCTTCTTGCATTAATTTAAGAGATATATTTATTCCAATTAAGACTCTATCTATATAGAATTTAATGAAATAGTACAAATCCTTTTCTTTTTGCCATTCATCAACATAAATATAGAATGCCGGTTGGTTTGGTCTCAGAGATTTTCTAAATACCTCAAAAAATTTAGGCTTTGGCTTGATATTATTCATTATAGTTCTTCTAATCTTTTTTAGGAGAACATCTAAAAATAAAACTTCCGAAATTTTCTCTTTAGTTTGATTTATGTTTTTTTCATGTGCATTTTGTTCTTTGGCTTGGATGATTTCTTCTACTTGGAGATCATTATTGAGAACTAATAAACCTATGTTAAAATGCTTTAAAATAGATTCAAAGTCTTGATAATATTTATTTTTTCTGATTTTCTCCAAATACTCTTTATTGAAGAAAATATATAAATAATCGCAATAATTTCTATTTGAAATCCCCTGACCTATCACTTCCCAGAGCTTTCCTTTAACATTTTTAATAAGTTTTCCTTGACAGAGATAAATTTTATCTCCTCCAATACCATACACATCTGGATTTGAACAGTAATTATTTAGTTCCAATCTCCAACCAGTATTCTTTGGTACTCCTTCATGAGAGTCATACCCAAATGATTCTATAGATTCTGAACTGTTAGAAAGCTTTTTTAAATAATTTTTAACAGGCTCAAACATTTCTCCCTCATAATTAATAGGCATTCAATTAATACCTCTTACATCTTTTTTATTATATTCCACTAAAATTATTATCATTTAAAAGTTTTTATACTAAAGGATGAATAAGCGTGTTTACGATAAATGGCTCAATTTGATAGTTAATAACGCTTAGACCAAACAAAAAAATTCCTAAAATTGCCAAAATGAAGTTTTTATTTTTCATGTTTTTTCAGATTTAAAATATGTCTTTTAATAAGCATAAAATAGAGAAACTCGTATTTAAATTTTTTAAAAAATGTAAAAATAATTTAATTGTTTAATAGTTTGGGAAGATACTAATTTTTCTTTAAATATGGAGGCATATCTTGAGATTAGATCCCTATGACAGGCGTATACGAAAAGATAGACATTGGGCTTTCCGAAGAAAAAACGAATGATTTGCCCCAAATTACCGACGACCTCACTAAAATCAAAGGTATTGGCTCGGGTACCGCAGAAAAGTTTGCTTTTGATAAAATCTATTGTAAGAATGGGTATTCCTAATTTTTTAACAATTTTATCTTGACAAATGTAATTCCCGCAGGAGAAATATATTCAGATCCTCTCAAAAATATTTTTAAAAAAGAGATCAAAATAGATACTAGAGGAATTGGAGTTCTTCTTAAAAATTTGGATTGTGAGGAAAAAATAGAAGTAAAAGCGAGGATTATGATAAAAATTGCTTATAAAGTTAGATGTAGACTTTTTCATGGTGAAAAGACACCTCTCTTAGATGTAAATGAAAAAGTGAGTAATGCTGCAGATCAAGTTATTACACCAATATTGAATTATTTTATTAAAACACAGTAATTTAATAATTGAATTATTTCAATAAACAACTTAGGTTGGGTATAGACTCAACCTATGATATCAAATATTAAATCAAATTTAAAAATGAAATTGGTATTCATTCAATTAGGGGTGGTGATATTGTCGGTGATCATACTGTTTTATTTGCAGGACCAGGTGAGCGTATCGAGTTAAAACATCAAGCTCATAGCAGAACACATTTTGCTACAAGAGCTATTAAGGCTATTAAATTTATCGCTCAAGCTAAAGAAAATAAAATATTCAGTACAAAAGAAGTATTAGGTTTATGAGAGAGATAAAATTATAAAAGATCAGAGCAGATCAGTATTATCATTAACCTGAATTCACAGGTTTCATAATGCCAACTCTTCATCTAGAACGTCTAAAGGGTATCCAGTCCTTAAACGTTCCTTTTTTATAATTCTATCTCGTGATAATATAAATCACTAAAATTTTTATTCTTTTATATGAAATAAAACTGTTGCGATACGCTGATATACCCATCTGTCGATTTTACGAATAAAAAACAATAAGTTTGAATATCAACTCATCGGGAAGGGCTGAAAGTATGGAGAGTACTTCCGGAGGGGAAAATTACAGAATTGATTGAGAATGAAGATTATGAATTAATCAATTATAATTAGGAAATAAATGAAAAAAAATGAACTAATAATTCTCAAACCATCTAAATAAAGTCTTCTTAAGGGAAAGATATAATAAGATTTTTTTCGATAGATTGGAAGAAAATTAATTAATTTAATTCTATATTATTTTATTGATATGATCAGGAAGGTTATTTGATATTTCCTTCTTTTCTTTCTATTATACTCTGGACAATCATCATTCGTTTTCCCTGTTGATACAATTATAAAAGATTTAGACGCTATTCAACACGTTCGTAACTAAAGTTATACGTTCTTATTTATTTATAGATATGATATTATATAAGATACTTAATCAATCTATTTAATTTTGCAGGTAAATCTTTTACTCTTTCAATATTAAGAGCAAACTTTAAAAAATTTTTAGACTTGGATAATTCTAAAGTTCTTTTAAGCTTTACCTAAGTTGTATTTATATACGTTCTTATTCTCCCAATTCTTTTTGCTTTTTTTTAAGGCTTTCAAGAGATATTTCTTGAAAATCTTCTGGGATTTCAGATTCTTCGACTATTTGTATAGGATGCTCTTCGTGTAAACTTTTAAAAAGGGTTAATAGCTCCATATTTTTACTTTCTTCTGGATAGATAGGAACAAATTCTTTACATTTGAAACAAACTAATTTTTTAATTTTGAATCAACCTCTAAAAAGACTTTCTAAAAATTCTTTTATTATCTTGTATTAATAGTCAAAGTTTATTTATTTAAAATTAAGCTTTAATCCTTTTGCTAATTTGTTTGCTATTTATAACTCACAAGAAAACCGTTTATTTTAGACGAATTATTTAAATATCTACTTCAGAACGTTATTGATGTAATCAAGTAAAACCTAACTTATTTCTTGACGGAATTTAGACGAAGACCAAGCGTTTGGTGGGGATTACTTTCAATTTTTTACGTAGAGGAAGCCTTTTTCAAATCAGTTAAAGCTTTTTGTAACGTCTTTATTTCCGTGTTTCCATCTTTAATTCTTTTCTTTTTTTCGCTATCTAGTTCCTTCAATTTTAGGTTTAACATTTTCTCTTTTTCATTAATTAATTTTACCGATTCTTTTTTTAATCCTTTTAGAGAAGCGTTTAATTCCTTCTTTTTTAAACTCCATTCATCAGCTTTTTCTACTGCTTCATTTAACTTTTCTTGTTCGGCATTTAGTTTAGACTTAATCT
>DAOUUT010000284.1 GCA_030668025.1 Promethearchaeota archaeon | reverse complement strand
TAATTACTTCGATTTTGCCATTTATTTAGATAGTTTTGATCTTCCATATTTTAGTGATAATAAAGGAAATGTCTTTGAATGTCATGAAATAATAGAAATTATACGTAGATTCAAACCAAAAGAACCCAAAAAAGTAAAAAAACCAGAACCCCCTAAAAAAGTAAATCCTTTCAAATCAGAAGTAGAAACTTATGAGAAAATAACTGAGAAAAAAGCTATATGGAGTGGGAGTGAAACGAAAACATTTCAAAAATGGAAGATGGGCGTTCATAAAGAATTTCGGGAGAAGACAGGTGGCCTTCCATACTATAAGGAAAAAATTACAAAGAAATATGATTTATACTTAAATAATCTCATTAAGAAGCCTGTTTCTAAAAAAACTCCATCTAAAAAATCTACCGTCAAAAAATCTACGGTTAGAAGTCCTATTGCTAAAGACACTGTAGATGAAAAGAAAGCATCTATTAAAATCTTAACACCATTAAATTTGGAAGCTAGTATTTATAAAAAATTGACAGAGAAGAATCCTATATATGGTGGAAGAATAACTAAGGCCTTTGAAGAATGGAAATTAAAAAATCATAAAGAATTTCAACAAAAAGTAGGTGGGAAGCCGTATTATAAAGGAAACCTTACGAAAAAGTATGAGTTATACTTAAATAATCTCATTAAGAAGTCTGTTTCTAAAAAAACTCCACTTAAAAAATCTACAGTCAAAAAATCTACGGTTAAAAGTCCTATTGCTAAAGATACTGCAGATAAAAAGAAACCAATGATTAAAAACTTAAAACCATTAAATTTAGAAGCTGAAATTTATAAAAAATTAACAGGGAAGAATCTTATATATGGTGGGAAAATAACTAAGGCCTTTGAAGATTGGAAATTAAAAAATCATAAAGTATTTCAACAAAAAGTAGGTGGGAAGCCTTACTATAAAGGAAATCTTACGAAAAAGTATAAAATGTATTTAACTTTTCTTTAAAATGAAAATCTTTTTGATACATATAATCTACTATAAAAAAATTTATTTGACTTATTAATCATCGAGAGTTTCTATTTTATTAATAATCTCGAATTTATTCACGCTATAATATATCGGTTTACTCAATCTATCAACAGTAGCAACAATTAGGTCTTTACGAGAGCTCATTGCTACGCGAGACATTTTGTCCAATTCTTTCAAATCTATTGGATACCCTTCAAATACGGGGTAAATCAAGAACTTGGCGGAATCTTTTTCGAAGTCAGCCCCTCGCTTATACACTCGAAAATCAATGCCTTCTCCATATCCCGTTCGAACAATATATCCCCTTTTTCGCAAATCCATATATATAATATATTTTTGCCACAGACGATCGTCAAATTGCGAAAAGTGCTCCAACAAACTCTCGAAATCGTATAGAGCATTTTTCTTATCATTTTCAAAATACAGTAAAATCCGATTTCTTTCGCGTAAGAGTAATACTTCAATAGGTTCTAAGACTAAAATATCTTCAGCGTCATCTTTTTTTACGAGCGTACCAATATAAGAGTTATTATAAAATTCTTCAATACACTCCTTATTTGAAATTGTGACCTTATCGTCCTCAATAATTCCTTCAAATTGGACTTTTTCAGCTTTTTCATTAGTTTTTTCTTCCATACTTAAATATATTCAATATTCTATTTTTAAAGAATTTGACTATTAATTAAGGATCAGCATTAAATAAAAATATGTTAAAAGGATTGAATCAAAGCTTTTTTTTTGAAAAATTATTTTGATGATTTAATTATAAAATCGACTAACTTTCCTAATTTTTTCACATTTTCATAAATTTTAGGAGTCTTTTCCATCATGTAATCCTTAAAAACATCCCAACTCTCTGTTTTATCACTTGGAGCTTCAGAAATTATGGATTTGATCTCTTGAAAATCACTGGTATATATTAGTTTGTCATTTACTCTGTTTGATAGATCAGACATAAAAAAGAGGTAATAGTCATTTAAATCCCACGGATTCATAACACTGTCAGATTTATTTCCATCACCAGTTTTCCTTCCTCGAGCTAATCTAGTATCGACCATTGTGGGCAGAATTTGATTGAAAGTGATATTATCTTTTTTATATTCTAAAGCCATGGATCTCTGCAATCCTACTGTTGCGTATTTTGTTGCTGTGTAAGCTGCAAATTTTGGCATTGCGTTAGGAAATGCCGCGCTACCGGTAATTAAAAAGCGTGCTTTGATTTTTTTATCGTCTTTTTTCAGATATGGATAACAGGCTTTAAATGTATGATATACACCTAAGACATTTACATTTATTATGTTCGCAAATCTTTCATTATCAAATTCGTGTGTATTACCCATTCGAGAAGCACCTGCGTTGGCGATAACCCCATTTAATAACCCGAGATTATCGTGAAAAAATCTAAAAGCATTAGCAACTTCATCGTAATTTTTGATATCAGCAGTTTTAATGGCGATGTTAACGCCAGACCCTAAAGATTCGATTTCTTGCTTTACATTATTTATTTCCTCAAGCGTTCTTGCTAATAGTCCAATATTAGCGCCTTCTCTTGCACAAGCTATAGCTACTGCTTTTCCAATACCTCTTCCCGATCCAGTAACTATTATGTTTTTACCCTTTAATAACATAATAAAAAAATAGTAGAGTAAAAAAAAAAATTAACTAAATTTTATGATTTAATTTAAGTTTTCATCTTTGCTTTTTTTTCCATGTGGATCTGTTCTAATTTTTCCCTCATATCTTTAAGTTTTTCACCATGGAGTGGATAGAAATACATAAAAATCAGACTGATTGCAGTGCCAATGGCGGGTATAAGCAAGAATAAAATGTCAATACCAATCAATGTGAAAGATGATTGTATATCCGATCCTGAATTATAGAGAAATATTTCTAACACTATTGTCGCAACTATTGGTCCTAAACTAGCTGCTGGTTTTGTGAAAAGAGCGTTCATGCCCAAAAACATCCCTTCTCTACGGATTCCTTGGTTAATCTCATCCTCATCAGCAGATAAGTACATAGTTGGGACCACAAATACGCCATAACCTCCAAAAAAGGTTGATATAATTAGCCCAATCATAGCTAAGGATGAACTCTGAACAACCACTAATAGTACAAACGAAATTAGCATACCTACAACTTTTAGAGCCCCAAATCTCAATATTATACTGCGCATACCCCATTTTGGCCTTAATTTCATACAAAGAATGTTTGAGCCATAACCCACAAGAATAAATATTACGAAATATATAATAGTTGAATTATCTCCAAGTATAAAGCTCCATATAAAAAGATAACTTAGTCCTATTGAACTTAAGAATACGCTACAAAAGTTAAATCCTACAAAAATTAAGAACGACTTTAACTTAAATGTTTCTTTAATAGACTTCCATAGAGGAAATACCTCATCTTTTTGGTATTCTGGTTTTTCTTCGCATAAGTATGCCGTCAGCCAAAGAAAAAGTGTAGAAATAATAGCTATTCCAATCATTAAGTATTGGAAACTTTGAGATGTAGGTTGCATATCTCCTAATATCAGAAAAAACGGAACTACAAAAATTGCCCCAAAAACTAAAGATAAGAAGTGCGCTTTATTTCTTTCGTCAAGGTCTGCAGTCATTTCAGGTAATAACGCCATCCATACAAGAACAACAAGCGTAAGCAGTGTGTCAAACAAACAAATGCTTATAACATAATGGATAAATATTATTAATTGATTATCGAAACTCCACGGAAACCAAACCAATAAGAATGTTAGAGCCCATATTGGTGCGCCGTATTTAATATATATGGTTCTACGACTACCCCATTTTTTGCGGTTCGTTCGATCAGAAAGCTGTCCCAACAACGGGTCGTTTAAGGCATTAATGGTCATGTAAATTATTTGTCCGAGAATAAATAGACCTGGAAGTAACTGTAAATCGTCGTAAAAAAGTTCTACATATTTTAGACTAAATACATAT
>DAOUUT010000015.1 GCA_030668025.1 Promethearchaeota archaeon | reverse complement strand
GCCGAATAAAGAGGTGATATTACTACCACCCCCTCTTCTAGGAACCACGCGTGCAAGTTTCCCTGCACGTGGCTCGCGCCTCAAGAACCCGTACACGTCACCGTGTTCCTTTGGTTCATGCTTCTCACAATCCCCCTAGAGCAATCCAAGTTACCTCGAACGCCCCTATAGGAAATGATCACATCGGCGTTGTATTACGCCAAGTCTTACCATACCGCTTTAGCCAATAATCACATAGATTTGGGTCATATGGGCTATTATAACCCTTTACAGGAGCATATCGTACGCCCGCTCGGAAAGATCTGCAAAATAATAACGTATTTTCTTTCCGTTCCCCAAAAATCCATTTCTTCTTGTCTATTTCCATAAAGTATCGCCGTCGAACCCATTGTTTTCCCTTATTCTCTTTTTTATGACGTCGTAAGCACCACTGCCACAACATCTTCCATATTTGATAATCTATGTAATTAAATATCTCTTTTGCACTACTGTAGCAGTAATAATTTGCCCAGCCTCTAATAATCGGATTTAACTTAGAGACCAGCTCGTCTGCTTTTATCTGCTTATTCCTTGAAATCACAGTTTTAATGTGCTGTAAATGGCGTTTGACCGCCTTTTTAGAAGGCTTTGCCAAACACACACTTCGGGCTTTACCATGATATTGGCGAATATTAAAGCCAAGAAAATCAAAGCCCTCATCTCGGTGCACGATCTTTGTTTTTGCCTCATTCAACACCATGCCTCTTTCCTTAAGAAAGAATCGAAGCTTCGGAAGCACGTAACTTACAATCTTCTCTCTCGACGGTGCTGTTACCACAAAATCATCCGCATATCGAATTAAATTCAGTCCTTTATCCTCTCCTCGCCTCGATGAAGGCGCAGTGTAATTTCCCTTGGAGTTCTCCGCTCCAAAGAGTCGTTCCATGCCATCTAAAGCGATATTTGCGAGTAAGGGACTTATGATCCCTCCTTGCGGCGTACCCGACTTGGTTTGGAAATACTTTCCAAACTCAATTATCCCAGATTTAAGCCATCTTCTTATAGTTTCCCGAAATACGGGTATTCTTTTAAGTACTGCCTCATGATTAATATTATCAAAGCATCCAGAAATATCCGCATCCAAAATCCAAGCACTTCGTATCTGCGTTCCTTGTATTTTAATCGCAGTCCAAATTTGCCAAATAGCATCCATGCATCGGCGTCCTGGTCTAAATCCATATGAACGCGATTCAAACCGTGCTTCCCATTCGGGTTCTAATGCCAATTTCACGAGCATTTGCATAACTCGATCTTTAACCGTTGGAATCCCTAATGGTCTTTTATCTCCGCTACTCTTCGGAATATAAACGCGCCTGAGCGGCTTGCATTTATAATTAAATAAATTGGTCTGACGTATCTCTTCCACTAACCTTCCTCGTTCCTTGGAGGTAGCATAAATTCGCCCGTCAATTCCTGGCGTATACTTGCCTTTATTTTCCTGCGTGACCCGTCTAACTACCAAGAGCCTCGCAGAATGTGATCTGACAAGGAGCTTTTGAAGGTTTTTAACCTTCGCCCAGTCCTTATCACGGGTTGCTCGAAAGATTCGTTCTTGAAGCCGTCTTACATGTCGCTTAGGAATATCCCATTGGATACTATCCCAATCTACTACATGCCTTTTGTTCTGTTCAATGCTTTCACACATCGTCTAACTTCACCTCCAGTTAAGATTTCTCAATAAGTTTCTTTCGTTAAGACCTGCATAGGAAGTCAGCACCCTTTCAGGTTGGGTATCTCTGTAGTTCATTACTACAGCCCTATCCACGCCATTACAGCATAGCATTCGCTTTTTCCCGCATCCTCTGCCCACTAAGCCTTCCCCCTTCCTCACGGTCGGGATACCATTCCACCTAAGTGTATGGGGCTTATTGGGTTTACCAAGTTCCCCATGTCCGACTTTCAGCAGAGCCATTAGGGAGGTACTGTCCCCCGGTTGCGCAACGGATGACAAAGGAATGAGAAAAAACCATTCCTACCTAGCAACTCACCATTTTGGTCTCGGCGTATCAGCTAAATTTCGCCGATTTATAATAACGAGGTTTATCGCACCTTCACTGTCGTTTCCCATAAGCTCCTTGACTAGCCCCTCAGACCACCTTATAGCTAAGTGCTGAAGGTACATTATTCTTGCAGCTTCACACAATGTCGTTACCAACAATGCATGTGCAAGTAGCCATGATCGGTCATCTCAATATCAGTTTTTGAAAAACTCCTTCATATGTTCTTATTTTCAAGTCCTGTATTCGGACATAAGACTTCTTGTCGACAATTTTTCTTTTATATACTTTTGATAGCTTTTGTCGACAAAGTTAAACAAACTTAAATAGGTAGTAGAGTAATTATGCCAGGAAGCGTGAAAAGAATTCCTAAAAACTCAATTTTTATAATAGTTAAATTCGACTCGAAAGAGCAAGTAATAGAGATGTTAAAAGACGAAGATTACAAAGCAGCCTACTCGAACATTACGAGCCTCGCCTTAATAAAAGGAGGGGATTGCGAATACTTCAAGTCTTTTAGAACCCTCTAACTTTAACTTTCTTTTTTTTTAGTTTTAGATTTATTCGAATATTCGTTAGAAAAAGTTAAGCTTCATATTTTCTTTTTGCTTATTTATTTGATAAAGGCTGGCAAAAAAAAGTGTCAATCATTGATTAGAAAATATACTATTTATTTCCGAGATAACGGTACTGATTTACTTAAAGATCTGTTTGAAAAAGGGCAATATTCATTTGAGGACTTCTATAATTGGTTTAGAGTTTCAAAAGTGCCAAAGAAGCAAAAAAAAGTAAATGTAGAAAGGATGATACGACGTCTACTTGATGCGGATATTATCCAATACGAGAAAGAGAAAGAAATCTATTACTTAGCTCAAGATGCAAAAAGGGAAGCAGTTAAATTGGTAAACAGTGGAAAAATTCGATTTGAACTGATTTATCATTACGAAAAAGAATTATTCTCACCTAAGAATCTGTATTATTTCACTAATCCTTTAGATCAGAATCCATTCTATAGAGAATTACAATATTTAATTGGAGAAAATTTACTTCAAGTAAACTTTTGGAAAAGTATTGACAATCAATACGGACAGTTGATTTCTTACATCAGAGCAGAAGAGTATTACGAGAAAGTTGCCCAGTCTAAAGTAAAGGTTATAACGTTCTATTCTCATTTAGGAACTATTGACGATATTCAGAGCGATTTAAAAAGCAAAGCTTATATAACCACTTTTAAGGATTATTTCGTGTTAAAGAACCATTTTAAAAAATGCTTTGGCCAACAATGTCCAATCTGCGGGAAGAACATGTTTAATTTGATTTCTGCCTATGTAGAGAAGATTAAAGCTGAGTTAAGAGCTCGTAAGGAATATCCTGCTTTGATGAATTATTTAAAGAAATTTCCGTATAAAAAAAATATTACTCATGAAGAAGTTGAAATTTTACAAGCAAAAATTGACGATCTTATCCAATACGATAAAGAAAAATTTGGAAAATCAAAGAAAAATACCATTTTGAACAATTTAAGCGCACATCTAAAATCTGACATTATTGGAATTGTATCATTTAATAGATGGAAGTTGGAAAAGATACAAGAGTACAGAGCTGATCGTAAAGATAAACACCTATATTTCTCAGAGATTGAACGTTTTATAAAAGCATACAAAGAATCGATAAAAAAATTTTATAAAAAGTTAGAACCTGACCTTATATTAGAGGTCATTGATGTGAAAATCGGAGAGAGTATTTCCCTCGACAAAAAAACTTTTCAAAAGTATAATAAAAGCATACGCGAATTGGGAAGAGAAGGAGAGAAACGTATATACGAAGGATTGAAAGAAATGTATCAAGACCACCCTGACTACCCTGACATTAAACCTCTTTGGGTCAACGAGGAGAGAGAAGCCGGGTTGCCTTACGACATTCTTTTGTCAAATGCTAACGGGGAAGACGAATATATTGAAGTTAAGACCACTCATACCGAGCAAAGAAGCTTCTTTATGAGCGAAAAAGAATTTAAATTTGCCATGGATAATTCGAATAATTATAAATTGTACCTTATAGTAAATATTGGAGCTGGACCAGATTCTTATAAAATAATAATCGACAATTTTAAGCAAGATTACGAAAATAGGTTGCGTATAGTTTCAAAGCATCTAATTTACGATTAATTGCCATTAAGTAAAAGTTATCGTTCTGTTATTTATATTTTTTTATATCTCTTTTTTTTTATTAATTATTAATTTTATTTTGAAACTAGAAATTTTTAAAACCTTATTATATGATTTATACAAATAAAATATGTTTCAAATTCGTAAAAATGGTTGAAATAAAAGACTTATTTGGTGTTATAAAAGAGGAAGATTATAAAGCCCATTTTGCAATAGGGGGAAGGAACCGCGATAACGATGCGCCTCTGAAAGCTTTTGTTAGGAACGAATTTAAAGAAGGTCAGGAAAACCAGAAGCAGGAGAACTTTAATAGAACGTATATATTTTCCTTAATTTATTATAAAAAAAGCGAATGGATGTTTGCTGGAATATACGAAGTTATTTCACGTAAAAAAATTAAGGATCGTGTTCGATATAATACAAAACTACTAAAAGTTCACGAAGATCTTATTGGTCGTCTAATAATAGCTTATAACAAAGAATTTAGAAAATCCTATCCCTATTTAGAAACGGTTTATAAAGATTTGAAGTTTGTTGAGATTCTTCGGGATAGAATTAAGATTGAAGAATTTCCTGGTTTTGAAAGAGTGAATATTAGCTTCTCAGAGCTAAAATATATCATAGAAAACGAAGAGAAATCGTGGAAATCAGCGCTTTCGAACGTTCAAGGCGTATACTTGATATCAGATCGTAGTAAGGGCAAGTTATACGTAGGGGCTGCTTATGGAGAGCACGCGTTTTGGAATCGCTGGGGCGAATACATCGCTAAGGGGACCGGCGGTAACATTAAATTAAAAAAACTTTTAGAAGATGAAGGGTTTGATCATACCTCCAATTTTAATTTTTCGATCTTAGAAGTCCACTCTAAACCGACTAATAAAGATTTTATTATTAAAAGAGAGAATCATTGGAAAAACGTTCTTCTTACTAGAGAATTTGGATATAATAAGAATTAATTTGACTACCTGAAATCTGAAATTTTCTTTTAAATAGATTTAGCTCTAGAAAGCATTAATTTCAAAAAGAAGTAATGATTAAAGAAAAATCAAAAAGTAAGGTAATTTAAATGAGCGAATCGATAACCGAATTACATCACAAGTTAATTAAATGCTTGGACCAAGAAAACTACTCTGGCGAGAGAGACGACATATACGACAAAGTTTTGAGTTTAACCCCTAAAAACGCAGAAGAATGGGCAAAAAAAGGATTTATCTATAATCGAATTAAGCAGCCTAAACAGGCGATTACATGTTTCGAAGAAGCTCTAAAACTTGAACCGAATAACTTTCAGTTTTTGCAGGACATCTCCTCTATTCTCTTTGAGTACAAATGTTTTGAGGAAAGCATTCCATATTTGGAGAGGATCGCAGAAATCGATCCAGAAAGCGCTTCTAATTGGAACTTATTGGCGTTTTGTCATTTAAGAAGCGGGCATTACTCTAAGGCGGAGTCGCTTTTTAAAAAGGCGCTGGAATTAGACGATCAGGACGCAACTATTAACTTTGATGTGGGGATGTTTTATAAGAATCAAGGACAATCTAAAAAGGCTTTAGAATACCTAAAAAAGGCTTCAGAATTAAATCATAACGACGATTTTGTTTGGTTTATGCTCGGACACGCGTATCAAAATCTCGGAATGAGCGATAAAGCAATCGAAACTTACAGAATTGCTCTGGATGTCAACCCTCACAACGATTCCGTGTGGAACAACTTAGGTCTTGAATACGGGAGGCAACAGGATTATAAAAAAGCGATCGAGAGTTATAAACGGGCAATTCAAATCGACGATAAAAGCGGAACGGTATGGCACAATTTAAAGTTTGCTTACTACGGCACTGAGGAGTACGAAAAAGCCGACTATTGCGAGAAAAAAGAGGAACAATTAGCTGAGTCAGGTAGATCTGAATTGAAAAAACCAAAAGATGCGACAAAATGGTATTATACTTAACAATTTAATTTTTTTATTTATATATTCGAGACTTGTTTTATTGAATTAGATTTTATTCAAATTAACAGGTTAGAAAGCGTGATAACCGAGCAAAAATTAGAACCTGAAATAAATTTCGGACTAAAAACAAAAAAGCATTTAATAGAGCTTATTTTCCGCCACTTGAATAAATTCTTGTTGTACGGAAGCTTTTTTTACGCGTTATACCTTTTTACTAGCATTATAACGGCCTCCTTTTTCGGTTACAGCGTTTTAACGCACTACATCAGCGACCTTGGGCGCGAAGCTGTGTTTCCTTTTTCTTGGTTGCACGACGCTTTTTGCGTGTTCGCGGGATTAATAAGCGTGCCGGTAACCGTTAGTTTTAGCAAGAAACTAAAAGTTCGGTACAAAAACTCTAAGCATTCTTTACTGTTCGCGAAGGTTGGGTTAGTATCGGGCGTTGCCGGCAACCTCGGACTAGTTTTCGTGGGAATTTTTAGCTTGGATCGAGCAGGTCCCAACCAAATTTACCACGGGATTTCGGCTTTTTTCGCTTTTGCAGGCATATCGATTTCGATATTCTTTTTTTCCTTGAACATAGTTTTATCTCATAAATGCAACTTAAAGAAATTAGGTGCCTATGGGTTGGTAGTTCCGCTAATTTTACTCGTTTTATATTGCCTCGTCGCGACTCCCATATTAGAGTGGCTTTTTTACTACTCGGTTATAGCGTTTATATTGGTTTTAGATTGCTACGTCTTTAGAAAGTAGCGTTTTAGATTTTAAAAGGTGATTAAAGAATTCTTATCGATTTGTTTAGCGGAGCTGGAGGATTATCGCACGGATTTGAGATGGTTGGATTCAACATAAGATTAGCCGTAGAGCGCGAAAAGAGTTTTTGCGAATCTTACAAATACAACAATCCAGAGTGTAAAGTTTTATTTCTTCAACCTAATTTGTGATTTAGGAGGAAAATCCATCCATTAAGCTCTCAAAAATTAAATAGATCTATATGAATGATGTTAAATTCAAGTAATTCTCGGGTTATATTCTTTTTTCATAAACCATTTAGGTTATACGAAACATTTATAAACCTAATTTTGATCTTAGTTAATTATGGTACTAAGTGATTTAACTTTCGCAAAAGAAAAAGTACAAGAAATTTGCGACATTCTTGAAATTCCATATTTTGAATTAAATGGTAACATCGCACTTGGATCAACAGAGCGAAATCTATTAAACAATGAAGATTTGAATGAATTAACGGAAAAGTTCTGTTTTATAGGTGTTGATGGCACAACTACACGGATTTCAGATGATGCGGAATCTCCTACGCAAGTAAGTATTAGTGATGTGGTATGGGGTATTCAAAATATGCGAACTCATACGATCAAATATGACCAGAGAATAGTTTATGAGGCTAGAGAACTGTTGGATAAGTCAAGCGTGAGAACAATATTAGAAGTTAAAAGTGTAATATGTTTAATGCTTGCGAGAAAATTAAAAAAATATAACTGTAAAGATTGTCCTATAAATAAGCAAGGATGTCAATGGCAAGAAAATAAACCTATGGTATGGGAAGAATTTCCAGAAAAGGTTGCTGTAGGTATCCTAGACCTTCCTGTAATTTTCTCCTTCATTAAAGCATTACCACATCTAGATAGAAAAAATCGAGAATTCTTATTATCCAACCTGCAGAAATGTTTTGATGATATTAAGAATCACGAACTTCCAGTTATCTTCGTTTCTCAGCGAAGTACGTTAAAAGTAGTTAGTGACGACTTAATTTCTGAGTTAGATAATGCTATCAATTCCATAGATACGAGAGCTAAGGCACTAATAGATTTAATAAGAAATATTTCTAAAGATAAGACAATCAAATTGCCAGCTCTTGTTAAGTTACGAAATAAGATGGAAGAAAAGTATTTCACTGATTATGATTTGTTAGAGGATTGGCTAGGAGATATTGCACGACCTACTCCTGTATTTAATGTTAAACCTGCAGAATATAATAATAATTGGGATGGTTTGAAATTTCATTACTTATCTTGGGGTTATAAAGAATTGATTGATAGTTCTTGGGTTTATTTTCCTTCCACTTGGGTGAGGGTGGGATATTCTCCGGCTCTGAGTCCCTCTATAGCTCACAAAATTATATGTTTAGAAATGATGCTTGGTAAAGGTCATTCAGTTTCGCTCACTTTAGCACACATTTCGTGCAATTTATACAAAAAACACGGCTCTAAGCTATTATTAGAGTTTTACAACAAAACTAGACCAGATAAATATAAACTAGGAAGAAATGTAAAAGATATAAACAAATGGAGGTTAATGAAAAATGACTAAAATAATCAATACAAATTTAGGAGTTATTAATGAAGTAAATGGGTATATGATAAAGATCATCATTAATAAAGATGAAGCACCTAATCCGATTTATCCAATAACGGAACCAATGCCAATTTACATAAAAGATGGAAAAGAAAATTGTAATTATTTCTTAATATACGAGCAAAGATTAGTAGCACCTGCAAGCGATTTACCTAGTTGGACTGTAATTACTGCTTCAGGACCTGTAGTGTTGGATCCTGCAAAAAATTTCATACTACAATCCGCACTATCTAATTTTCAAGGAGCTGCAACAGTAATAACCGAGGACGCTGTGCCACAGTTATTGGATGATGTTTTTAAAGTTGATAAAAGCAGTTTACATGAAATTTTGAAACAATATGGCTTTAAGCATTTGAAATTAGTCGCAGATTTAATAGGTTCTGAGAAATTCAAGATTTTTATGAGAGTATATGCTAAATATTTCGGTGATCTAGTTAATACAGATGAAGAACTACGAAAGTCCATCTTAAGAGAATTGGTAGAGATTGGCAATGTAAAAAACATAAATGATAATTTAGATTATTTGGATATCTTGAAATCGTTTATGAATGAAACAGCAGCAGTACTTGTCTTGGATAATAAAATGTCTGGAGTCAAAGCCTTAATAAAGGATGATTCTTATAAATACGGAACTTTAATTAACTTTTCCGAGGAGAATAAACAAACCCTTGGAGTCATAAGTGAGCTTTCTCAGAATGCCTTAATTGACCTATTATTTGTTATTGAAGATGGAATTCCCAGTCCTAGTGTGAGTCCTCTCAAAGTTGGGATGGAAGGCGACCTTTCTGGCGTTAGGGAAGTCATTCAAATGTTATATGGTTCTTTTGATGATACATATGTTAAAATCCCAATAGGCATCATCCCTCAGATTAACGAGCCTTACTATGTTGTGCTCAAGGGAAATGAACTAATACACTTTGCATTAGTTGCTATCTCAGGTGCGGGTAAGGGAAATTTGCTAAAAGAATTGATAATTGAATATGAAAGACTTAGGATGCAATATATTTTTGAGCATGATACTTTAGATGATTGGAATCGCTTAGGCATAATTTTATTTGATGATGTTGGTGAATATGTGAAATGTTTAAAGCCTAGAGATTGGGGTCTTGACTTGGCGATGCTTGTTATGAAATTTGCTTACGACCACGATCCTTTAATTCATTTGATTGATGTTGGAATGAGAATAGATCCTGGAGCTGTTTCTCTTGTTGATGCAGATTACAGATTTATAGAACCTCGACCAATGAAGATTCCCTTACAGTTTATTCCCATTTCTGAAGTAATAAATAAATTAGGAGATAAAGTAGCATTTGGGGTGATTCCTGCATATTTGAGGCATTTTTACTTGCGTCTACATCGTGACCGTCCAGATCTAAGGCCAACAGGTTTTAATGAACTTAGAATAACAATTGATTTTGTAAATTGGTTTCTTAGCGAACCTCTCGATTTCGATTTACAAGGAAATCGGGATCAATATGGATTTCAACAAACATCACACGCAACAGCCGCAAGAGCATTAAGGGAATTTTTATTGAATAACGGACGGTATCTTGGAATTAGAATCGATTGGGACACCGAAATCTTTGATTATTTGGATTCCATTGCTATTTATATTAATGATTCAAATGGAAATCAGATTATACATGAGGATACTCGATTGGGTAGAAGATTAGATAATGATTATAATTTAGTATCTTTTGCGTTATGCTGTGCTGACGGAGGTGAAACTCTAATCATTGATGAATCTTCATTAACTCCTGAAGTAAAACTATTAATTCAGAGAGTCCTACTCCATTACATTGTTAATGAAAGAGAAAGGCGGGGTTTTGATGCTAACATAACGCCTACTCTTTTTATCATTGAAGAAGCCACAGCATTATTAGGCGGTCAAGGCTCAACTCAAATAAGTCTATTTAGTAGAATTCAAGTACGCGCGAGGAAGTTTGGGTTAGGAATCGGATTAGTACTACAAGATATAATTAAATTGGACCCAACACTTCTTACTCAGTTAGGCTGGATGATGGCAATGGGTCTTCCAGTTAATTCAATGAGGAAAGTTTTATTTAGAAATGTCCCATCTGATTTAGGACCATATGATGATTATGTAAAATATGCTGATGTTGGAATTGCTGTTGGATTTCAAAAACTCGTGGGAAGAAACTTACCTCTGCCTATGAAAGTAAACCATTTTGAAGCTGAAATTAAGAAATTACTTCAGAATGAGGATGTTTGGGGTGGACCTGGTGCATTTGATCAAGATGTAAAGGATCGTTTTAATGATATAGCAAGAACTTTGAACATACCAGATAACGCAATTAATGAAATTTTGAAAGTTGAGGATGATTAAATAATGAATAAGATAGCCATAATTGCAGACTCTCATTTGATTCATATATATCACCCAGAGTATGATAAAATGGAAGAGTTTAAAAGGCTTGTGGAAGATATACGCTCACAAGAGCCAATAGCAATATTAGTTTTAGGAGATTTTTTTGACAAAAAATTTTCAAATCAAGGACACCCTATAAGTCATGTGGAAGGCGCTAAACATCAACTTCCTATAACAGAGATAATCGAATCTATAAATGTACCTTGGTATTCTTTGTTAGGTAATCATGAGGATGAATCTGTCTTAAAATTAATATCTCGAACAGCAAAGAATTTCAATTTTTTGCTAACTGACCCGAAAATCGGTTTAACAGCAGAAGCTACGGAATTTGAGAAACCATTAGTTATAGATGGAGTCAGGTTTTGGTTTGGAAATATACAAGAAAAAGAGAATCATCGAACAAAAGAATTAAAGATAAAAGAATATTGTCAAGCAGCATCAAAAGTTGCTAAGGATAAGAATGTTATGCTTCTACACATGGACATGGTTAGGCGTGGTGAGAACGTTGGTATTAGTAAGGAGCTCGTTGAGTTGCTTTCCAAGAACTTCAATTTGGTATTGAATGGACATGAGCATACTTATAGTACAAAAGTTGATGGTTTCAATAACATTATTCTCGTACCGGCTTCCTTACCTACTTGGATTGGAATTCGTGAGGGGTTAATAGAGAAATACGAATATGTAGATAAAAAATTGAAGAAGAAGAATACTAAGTTAAAAGAACCACGTGGTTATCTATTACTTGATACAGATTCATTAAAAATTGATTTCATTCCGTTTCATTCGACTATGCCTGCAGTCTCAATATTATATGATGTCACCGATAAAGATTTTGTAATAATTGGGAATGAATGGAGGAAAATCGCCGAGAATCTAAAACAACAGTTAATCGGAAAACAGAACATTGAATCACTTATTATAATCCCAATTCTAACTGGAAATTTAGGATCTCTTTTGCCTTTTGAAATAAATAGTAACTTAGAGATGATTTCAAACGAGATTCCAAATATTCACATTGTAGATATCAGAAAAAAGGATTTAAAGACGCCTAGCTTAGATATTGAGGCTCCTGATGAAACAGAAATATTAAATTTAGATGGAGTTTTTACGAGGACTTTAGATCAAGCTGAAGAAATTGTTAATAAGCTTAAAACGATGAAAATCTCTTTATCATCAAATCAAGTGAAACAAATATTAAGCAAAATGAGAAAAGAAGACAATGACTTTTTTTTTGAAAAAGGTGAAAAAGGGACAAAGAACATAAAGGAATATGCTGCTGAGATTGTTAATGTATTATTACCTGATTTTAATGAAATATTGAAAAAGGATTGGAAAAACACTGACATTATAAGTATAATAGACAGTAGTTTTGAAAAGGAGGTAAGAAAATGACTATTAGCTCATTAAGACCTATAAATATACAAATAGAAAATATTTCAGGTATGACAGCTACAATACAATTTGATTCAAATTTGGTGATTATTTATGGTTATAATCGAGAAGGTAAGACTATCTTAATTAAATGTTTTAATTATGTGTTCAATGGGTTTAGACCAAGAGGTAAAGTTGATTTGAAGCATATTTTGGTTGATGGAACTAGTGGGAAGATCGTATTGACATTCACTTTTAAAGGTATTCTATATAAACTCACAAGAGACATAACCAAGAAAAAAGAATATGTTACATTTCAGAGATCCATAGTGAATTTTCAAGATTACAAGACTTTACCAAAAGCAAAAAAGAAATTAATTTTTGATGGTAAAGATGGTATTAATATCATTCCTCGCACGGAAGTATTGAGCAAGGGTGCTTCAATTAATACTTTACCTGAAGAGCTTAAGAATCTTAAACTCCATCCCGAAATCATCGACCGCTTAATAGCTATTGAAAACATTCAAGAATTTAAAAATGCTACTGAAAAATTTGGAACTACGGGTGGTGGTTACGAAGCGATTAAAGACATTTTACATAAAGATCTAAAGGATAAGAGTGATGCAATTGACAGTATAAATAATTATACTTCCAAAACCGTCGGAAAACTTGAATCTCAGAAGGGAATAATATACAAAAAGCATGCAAGTTTTATAGATGACTTGAAAGCAGTTTGTAAATATAGTGATGGAACAACTGAATATGATGATTTAATCAAAACATTAAAGATGGATAATAATTATAAAGAAATCTTAAAATCTGTCAAATCAACTCTTAGACAGAACCAAGAAGAATATCAAGGTTATAAGCAAAAGGCAGAAAAATTACAGGGCAATATTCCTAATAAGAAAGAAAAATACAAGGAATTAGAAGATTTATTAAATTCAATGGATTTAAAGGAAGTAGAAGAAATAGTAGAATACTTTTACAATGATGTTAAACTAATTCAAGACTTCTTTTTAAAGATATCTCAAATTCATCGAGAAATTGAAAATAATCCCCCAAGTGATAAAATAAAAGAGATAAGCATTGATTTTTCGAGTTATTTCAATAATGAAGTAAATGATTTAGTAGATGGATTTGATTTGGATTTGATTAATCGGATTGAGGAAATATTGAAAATACCTGAAAAAATAAACGAGTATATAAAGAAATTTAATGAAGGCATTACACTATATTCTAAACGAAAGAGGATACTTTCGAAGTACAATATTGAAGAAAAAGACGTTAAGAATGCCATTCAGAGCCGAGAATCACAACTCAAGAGAATAATAAGTCCAGTTTCATTTACTAAAGAGGATGAAATCTTTAACCTTTATGGAAAAGTAGGATTTGACTCAATTGGGAATACAGTGTTAATGCTATACATGTCCTTGTCAGAATTGAAAGAATACATCAATAACAATAATCCTCTCAATATAGATCGAAATCTTCTCCCTGTATTAACAGAAGATGACGATGAAGAGATGGCTGAAGAAATCATTAGAGAATTATCAAAACAGATTGAAGAGAGCATTCTAGAGTTAAAAGATCTTGAAGATTCATTAGAAAAGATTAAAGAAATCGAACCTGTTTTAATCCAACACCTAAATGATTTTGAAGACGATTTAAAAATAGTTACTAACACCAAGAAAACCGTAGATTCTTGGAATGTGTTAATATCGGAACAAAAGACTATGGCGCGTAAGTTTTTTAACAAACATTCAAAAAAGAGAACCACAGAAACTAGCTTTGAAAAAATTAATGAAATCCTTGAAAAAATTGAAAGTGTCTTTAAAAAGGAATTACAGGATGAAGGTTCAGAAATAGAGTTCAAGATGGATAAGGCTAAATCACTCATCGTATCGATTAAGGAATATGAATTGTATATTGAACAAGAAATTAAGAAAAATGATGAATATTTAACAATTGTTAACAATTTTAATGAATTCCTTTCAGAAAACCAAGAGACCTATAAAAAAATATGTAAGGACATTGAGTTAAATGAAACATTGAAAGATATCATCTTTCCCTCTATACAAATTATTTGTGCTCAAATAAAAAGCAACATTCAACTAGATGAGATTGAAGAACAAGTAATGAATAAAATCATTAAATATGCTGAACATTTCTATAAAGAGATCACTAAAGAGCGGTTCTTAAAGTTTGAGAGATTTATGGATAGGAGTGGTAAAATTTACCTGAAACCAAAGATAAAAACTGCAGATGGAAGGGTGATAGATATAGCTGATGATATGCCCAGCGGTTCGGAACAAGGGGCTATAGCTTTGGGTATAATGGTTGCGTTAGCCAAGTTATTCAACGGATTCATCGTAATTGATGAAGTTACTGATAGGTTTGATTACGATTCCAAGCAGCGCTTTTTCGATTCTATCAAAAATTTCAGAGAGGACCTTTTCTGGATAATTGTACTTAAAGTAGATACTAGTAAAGAAAAAATTGCCGAGGAGTTTCAAGAAATAAGGGAAACTTTTCCAGAAGCACTCATTTTGCAACCTGTAAGGAGAAATTTAAAGATACAAGTGAAAAAGCTTGAGAAGTTTGAAGACTGGACTATTAAAGAGGGTTAAGGAATGAAACAAAAAATTCTTGAACTAATTCCGATTAATCATGAGTATTCAGATAGTAAGGAAATTCCTGCTATTCACTTAGCAAGACTTGTACAGAAAGCTTTGAAAGATGAAGCAGTTGATGAAATAATTTATATAGTATTTGATGAGGAGAAAGATAGAAAAGTCATCGATATACTTAAAGGTATGCATGAATTGTTCTTTAAAAAAGAACCAAGAGAGGAACCCTTATCTTTAGAGTATCCAAATATCCTTCGAAGCATAAGAAACCTAAGACGAACTTTAGAGAATAATTACAATGGATGGAGATTATTCTTAAATTTAACGCCTTTACGGCACCACTTTCACTCAATTATAATTAGGGATGGTCTAAAATCGGATTTCTATGAATTATTACCTTATGAGATTTATAATCCTGATTATAAGAAATTTAATTTTGCAATAATCCCTGATTATCGCGAGCTTGATTTAGCCGATTATGAAATCATCGACTTATTATTTGTAAAAGAAAATAAACCGATGTCTCTAAAAATGTTTTTGAGCGAACTAGATGTTCCAGAATGGAATAAAAAGATATCTACTTATGATCAGAAAGTAAGAAAAAGGTTAAATTTTTTAGTGGATAGGGGATTGCTAGATTATAGACGAGGGTTAAATGGAGAAAAGTTCTATAAGCTTAAGTATTTTCGATTAGATTCAACATAAAAAAATAAAAAATTAAAATAATAAAGAGTTTGAATATATTGAATGAAAAAGATGACAATTTAGAAGATCCTAATATAGCAATAGAAAAAAACACAAACGATTCAATTAATAAAATTAAGTTCGGGAATTCTGAGACGCAAGCTCGATTGCAAGAGATGACACCCCATAGTACTGCTAAAGAAATAATGACTTGTGATAGTGCCGAAGCTAAGGGTGCAGATCGATGGATATTATTCTTTGGTAAAACAATTGGAAGGTTTAACATTCAAACAGATTTAAATATAGCAATGCAGATATTAGAGATTGCTAATATTGAAAGTATAAAAAGAGATTACCTTTCAACTCATCATTTATTTCAAGTCTATTGTGAAACATATAAAATAATAGAAAGAAATCAATTTGAAAGCATAATAGATTTGCTTTCAAAAAACAGTAGTTGGTTCCCTTTACAAAAAAGCGAAAAAGGTTTAGAACTTACCAAATTAGGCCTATATCTACTACTTACATACAAGAAACTCAAATCAGAAACACTTGCAATGCGAAAATATGGAGACTTCGACGAAGTTTATTTTCTAATTGAAAACATTAGAACTTTTTGTCATTTTGATGATTACGGAATGGAGGTAGAAGTGGGTTATTCTATGATATATACTTTAAAGAAATTAGTCAAAAAACTACAATCTAAGGGAGACCTCTTGGTTAAAGAGCCCAAACTAAAAGATTGGATGAAAAATATTTATGAACTAATAGACAAGTTAATTGTGTTTCAAGGATCGCGTGATTTTCAAGATGGTGATTTAAAAATGCAACAAAAAGTTACAATCACAATCCAATTGATTGAAGCTATTAGGGGATTTTTTGGAATTCTACACAAGCAATTTGAATATACTGTATTTGATACGTCTAGAGTGTTGTTTGATAAACCTTTCATTGAAATGGAAAAATATATATTTAATCACTTAGATGAATGGTCGTTAAAATTCTATCAATCAGAGCTTTCTGCTATTCCTGTACAATTTGCAATGAGATTGAATCGTTTTTACATAAGAAGAGGTTTGCATAATTTTTTTGATAAAAAGAAAAAGTTGACTTTTGACGATTTGCCAGATACACCATCAGCCGATCTTGAAGAAAAAGAGATGGATTTAAATAAAATACAAGAAGAAGAGATTCATTCTTTAAAGAAAATGCTTTTCGAGAGAGGTTGTCAACTGGGTCCATGTTTAGATTATTTAATAATACAAGATAAAAATCCCGTAAAATTAGTGGAAAAATCACTTGCTTTTCATATTTTAGCAAATGAGAAGAAAATTTCTTTAGATAAGGATATTGAAAAAATTAAAGATGAAATTAACAATATTGAAATGATTTGGGCAAGAAATTTCAGTATTAATAAGGAGTTGAAATAATAAATGGAAGAATTTTTACCAAAGGGATCAATAGGGCTTTCACAAGATACCAAAAGAAGAATTTCAATGATTTTACAAGGAACTTCCTCAGGACCGGGTATAAACATTAAAGAATTGAAATTTTCTAATGATCAAGATAAGAGAGAAGATCAGATCAAAAAATTTTTGAAATTAGCTAATAATCATTTTTCAGGAATAATACAATTTATCAAATCGAAAGATTATATTGTACCTATAGTTATTAATACAGAAGCGATTGAGATAAAACGTAGGAGTGTTTCAACAAGAACAATTATACTCGCAACGCTCATTCTATTACACGAATTTCAGTTTAATCGAGGGCCGACTAAAAATAATCTGGTAGAAAAGCTTGTTGTAACTGATTTAAATGAAAATGAAATAAGGCGAGCAATCAGTGAATTAAAGTCATTGCGATGGATTGAAAGTATTAAGGAAGGAGAAATAGTGTATCTTAATCCTACCCCCGTTTTAAAAGCTTGCATACCTCTTAATATTTTGAGAGAAGTATGGGAAGAAGTATATAGTGAAAGGGCTGATAAGGAGAGATTGGAGATATTTCTTCCAAAAGAATATTTAAAAATTCAAAAAAGTCTCAATTATACTCGATTGGATGATTATAAGATTCTAAATAAGAAAAAAGAGGAAAAATAGATGGGATATCCAATACCAATAAAATTACTAATAAAAAATTTTAAAAGTCATAAAAGTACCATCATACCGTTAGGTCAAGTTGATGACAAGTGCTACACTATGGGTATTAGTGGTAGCGGAAAATCAAGTATATTAGAAGCAATTCAGTATGCACTCGGAAAAGATATAGATAACGCAGAGGAATTTTTCCACTATACAAATATTAAAGAAGAGGATACAATCCATTACGAAGATGTTGCTTTGATTGAACTTACCGTTGTAAATACCGGTCCAGATTTTCTTCATGCATATAATGAAAATGAAGAATTAACTATTGTGCTGGAAGCCTTTAATGGTAAAAGAAATAAGAGATATATACGTCGTGCGAATGGAACTACTGAAAATATCACTATTCCGAACTTAAAGCAATTTGGGAATTATAAAGATCCCTTAATTTTTGTAGATGATTCTAAGACAAGTATTTGGTCGATGCTCTCCCCTAAACAACGATATACAGAGGTTGCAAAATTTATGAAAATCGAAGAGTTTGAGAATAATGTGAAACTTGCAAAAAATGGGTTTGAAAACGCCGAAAAGATACTTGATAAAGCAAACGACGATCTTAATATTGCCTATATTGATTTTAAAAGTATAGAAGAGAAATATATTAGATATTTAACCAAACAAGAAAAAGAAAAAGAACTGCAACAAATTAAGTTTGAATGTCTTAAGGTTAAATTATTTGAAAATATAGAACAATTTCAAGAATTACAAGGAAATTTAAACTATGAAGCAGAAAAAATTGAAGAGTTAGTAGTAAAACGTGAAAAATTAAGGAATCAAATAAAAACTGATGAGGGAAAAATAGAGACAATACGAACTAACACCCAAGGACAATTTAATAAAAGAAATGAGTTAAATTCCAAGAGGAACGATTTATTTGTTGAGGTTACGAATTTTGATTCTCAATACAATTCAATTAAGAAAGAATTGGAAATCTCTATCAAGGAATTACCGGATCAGGGTGAAATAAGTGAAATTCAAAATCAATTAGAAAAAATTAAGAATGGTGTCGCAGAAAAAAGCCTTAAAATTGGAGAAAATAAAAATCAAAAGAGAAAATATGAAAGTGAGCTGGAGTTAAGAAAACGAGATAAATTACCCTTAAATAAAGATATAACACAATTGCAAAACGGTTTGGAAAAAAATGGTATCCCTTATGAAATATTAGCCAAGACTCTTGATATTAAAAAAGGGCATGAGGACTGGATAGATTATTTGGAGGTAGCACTAGGTAATCTTCGATTAGGCATCTTGGTAGAAGAGAAGAACAGATTAGAAGCTCAAAAAATTAATCGATCATTGAACACCAATGCTTTTTTATTATATCCCGTAAAAAAATATGCTAAAATACCTAATATAAATTTAAGAAGTTGGAACGATCTTTTATCTATTGAGACAGCAAAAATTCCAAAGGATACTGTCATTGATTTCTTAAATTTAGTAATGAGTTCAATATATTTTGCAGATTCTCCAACCCAAAAAGAGGAATTCTTTAAAATAAGACCGCGATCTACTATTTTTTGCCAAGATGGATTTACTTACAGAATCTATTCACAAAGAAAAGTTAATTTTAGAAGACTTTCTCATTATATAGGTAAGGGCGCATCAGAGAGACAAATAAAGATTTTAGAAAACAATATTCTAGAAGCAGAGAATTTAATTAAGATTTTAGAAGATGAGGTTGTAAAATTACGAAAGGAACAGAGAGTAAAAGAAATATCATTGGATTTTATAGGTTTATCGCTAAAAAAAGAAGAAATGATCCAAAAGAAAAAGGATATAAAAAAAATGGACGAGATTATTTTGGATCTAAATATAACTTTATCAGATCCTCAAGGTAAAATTCGAGGACTGCAAATAGAAATTACAAGAAATACTGAATTAAGAAATACATCTAAAGAAGATTTAGTAAAAAATAAGGCGAATTTTACGGATTTCCAAAGCGAGACTACTAATGTTTCAATTGCATTCAGTACTCTATTCAATAAATTCTACATTGAGCACGAATCCTTGTTAGAAGGAATAGACTTATCTAAGATGCAGGTATTAGAAACTTTTAAAGATAAAGACTACGAGTATAAAGGAATTAATGGTGATATAATATCTATATTTAATGATATACAGAGACCGAAGGATAATTCAAAAACCTTAGGTTTTAAAATACAGACTATAAATGAGGTTTTAAAAACTTATAAAGACTTACCTGATGATATAGTAAAAAAATATGAAACTCAGAAATTAAAGATTGAATCAATTGAAAAAGAAATAGATGACTTTTCTAATAATAAATTAACTTGTCAAAAAAAATTTAATCGTGCAGTAGAGAATTTAGAAAATGAGTTAAGAAAATGGGAGAGAATTGTTAGCAAAAAATTTCAAGATATTTTAATTGGTTTAAATCTTGATGGTATTTTGACTTTTTCAAAAGTAGGCGAGGGTCAATATGAACTTGATATAAGCGTATCTAAAGTCGAAGGCGGGAAACCTATGACCTTAGAAAGGTCTGGATTCAGTAAGGGGCAAAGACGGCGAGTTTCTATTGCGTTTCAAACCGCCATTTTGACTCAATCTGATTCATCTTTCTTTGTTTGGGATGAATTTGATGAAGGATTAGATAATTATCATAGAGAATTATTAGCTAAAATGATTCAAAAACACTTACTTAATAAAAAACTGATTGGAATTACACCCATACATCCAATAAAGGGCTATTTAGAGACTTTTGATTGGATTATTGAATTGTTCTTAGATGAGAATGAAAATTCTCAAGTTCAAATTATTAAATTTTCTGATAAAATTAAAAAGGAAGAGAAAACAATCGATGCCTTCTAAAAAATTATTATCCAAACCTTGCGATTGTAGTAATGAATTATTTGAATGGAAAAAATTCAAATCTCAAGAGGAAATTGGAGGAACAAAAATAGAGACGTCCTATGAAGCACTTATATGTAATAATCACGGATCCCAATGGGGTTTAAAGAAAAATGAAAAAATAATAGAAACATGCTCATCATTTCCTAAAGATTTAATTCTCAAAGAAAATATTTTGGATTTTTTTAGTTCTCTTTTTGCTCAAATGTGGAGAGGGAAGATAAATATTCAGATATGGAATAATAAAATATTAAAAACATTTAAAAATGGTACTCCAGAGAAAATTACAAATTCTTTAATACAAAAAGGAATAATATCTAAAGAAACTTTATTTGCTAAAGTTAATCTTAAAAAAAGAGAGTTTATTCAATTAACTCAATTTGGAAAGGATAATTTAAAAATAGCTCTCGGTTTTATCAGTGTGGAAGAGCAAATATCTTTAGTTAAAGAGAAGATTGATTCAATTAACACTTCCTTAACAAGTCAATTAAATCCGAACCAAAAAATTATACAAAATCTATTACTTAAACAGATTAAAAAAATAAATGATAATACTCCAGGTTGGGAATTAAATGATGGGTCTCTCATAGTTCCCCGAAATTCTGCAAAGACACCTCCCAAATATTTATTAATAGCATTTGGCATATGTACTTGGCTTAAAATTTATCGAGATAATTTAACATTAAGAGAAATATCATCAAGAGCCTTTCAAGATGCTCAATTACGCTTAAAAGATGATCCTTCTAAAGTATTAGACAAATACTCACAAGATATTGATTTAATTATTTATAAATTCTCTAAGAAGAATTGCGTTAACCTTGGATTAATCTTAGCATTAGACTCATTTACTTTTTCTGGAGAATTAATTCTAAATATGCAGGATGGAGAAAAAATAAATATTTCTGGATCTTCGGTTTCATTTTCAAATTTATCATATGGTAAAATTAACACTATTGAATTGACCGTTAAAAGAGTTTTATTCATTGAAAATTATGCTGTATTCGCGCAATTGGTTTTAGATAATTGGAATAGTCTAAACGACACTCTTCTTATCTTTATTAAAGGTATGGGGGTTTCAGGACATTTTAGAAAGTCAATCTTGAAAAAAATTATTAATGCGAATCCAAAAGTGAATTATTACTTATGGGTTGATTATGATCTTGGAGGATGCAATATATATAGAGAGGTTATTAAAAATCTTGAAGTAGAAAATATTAAGATTATCCAACTACCACCCAAAATGTCTATCCCTTTTAGAAAAATACCCGTAAATCAAACCAATCCGCTTAAATCATATACAGAATCAAGTAATAATCAATTAAGAGATTTTGCAAGATTTATCTTAGAAAATGGAAAAGTTGAGCAAGAATATCTCTTAGAATGGTATGATGAAATATTAAAATTAAATTTTAAAATTAAATAATTTTCGAAAAAAATTTGTCTTCGACAAAGAAAATACTTTATCTTGACCAGAATATGTGGATTTATTTAGCTCAAGTTTTCTATGGAAAAAAAGATGATCCGTTATTAAAAGATGTATTAGCGGAATTACAACGAGTTACCAAAGAAGAAAAATTGATAATTGTTATTAATTTAACAAATGTTATTGAAGCAAGAAAAGCTAACGATGTTTTTTATGATATAAAAAACTAAACAATTCCTATAGCTTCCTTGACTTTCGAGCTTCCCGGATTTATCTCCATTGAAGCTGTTTGATATGGTTTTTCGAGACTTTTATCTTCCTTCAAACATTTTTGCTTTGACTTTAAAAAATCATAACCGAATAGATTTGTTATGGAAATATCCCAATTACTAATATTTTTAAGATTTTTTATTACATTCGCTTTCCGGGTATAAAAAAAATTTTGATTTGCTTTTTTGATACACCTAAATTAGGAGATATTACAACGATTTTACCTAAAGATTCATCAATCAAACCAGCTATTTCTAATGTTTTATTACAAACCTTTCTTTTTCCTTTAATTCTCGAGGGGTTAGTGTTATTATACATTGGTACGAAATATGGATCTTCATCTATTAAAACTGTATAATGAATCCCGAGTGAATTAAAAACCTTTAAGAAACGAGGAATGTTAAATTTTGATTTTCAGTGGGATCCTTTATTGCGCTTCAATACCAATTCCTTTTCTAATTCTATGATTTTAAACCAACCTATATCGTCTATTTCCCATTGTCGATGCTCTAAGTCTGGATCTTGGAAGTTTTCCTCAGTTTGATATCTTGACCAAAATACGTCCTCAAAACTCTTAATTTTATTTCTTAGATTATGATTATTTAGGCTATTATCCTTTACAAACTCATCATAAATAATTTGAGCAATTTGTTCATTTGAGAAAGTTTTAAAAATATTATCTTTCATTTATTATTACCATTATTTTTAATTTGAATTTCCTAAATCTTTTTATTTCTTTTCAATACTCTTTTACACAAGACACCTATTAAACGTGTCAATTCATTTTCAAAAGCGCGATTAACATCCGGTACACCGCTAATACAATGGGCTGTCTCATGCAGCAAAGTCCCGCTAAATTTTTCGATACTTCTTAATTGATCCCGCTTAATAATAATAGAACCATTATTTTCATCCCACAAACCTTCTGCTTCCCTAAAAGTATTTGGATCTTTCCTCATCGTCTCGGAAATTTTTATCTCTAAAATCGAATATGGTCTACCTCCAATTAATTCATAAAGTTTATGTTGGAAATCAAAGACCTTTTTCTCTGAAGAGGTTAAGTCATTTACATCAATAAATTTAAACTCAAAACTTTCCGTATCCTCTATAAAGAATTGGTTTATATCCCTTATCTTTTTACCTGATATATCAAATTTATTATGTAGTTTTTCTCTTAATGCCTCGGAAACTGTGATAATCTCCAATCCCCTTGATTTTGCATCATCAATCGCACTGAAGGAACTTTGAATTTCTGATGGAGTGACAAAGATCACGTCCTTTTGAGAGCTCAGAATACTTACAGCATGTACTTGTACATCAATCCAATTCAATTCATCATGTGATTTTCCTAATTCAATATTTTGTAAATCATTCATTAAAGATTTAGCTATAGCTTCACTCTTGCAAGATAAGAGAATTCGCTTTACTCTATCACTATAAGCGTTTCTACCAACATTTGATCGTTCTCTGTTAAGGGCTTTTCTTATTTTTTTGGTTAAAGAAGTGATATTATAGCTAAAAAGAAAATCTTCCTCTTCAGCTACTCTTACACCATTAATATAAATATTTGATATGCCTTTTTTCTCATAAACTTCACCATACTCGGTAGATTCAATTAATTTTTGGGCTGAAAATATTAGAAATAAAGATTTTGCTTGTTCTATATCATCATAAGAGACGTTTTCTAAGAGTATGTCCGTTCCAATTAATTCGGGCTCAGAGGGCGGATTTATCTTAGCGTGAAGCGTTACTATATCATTAAATCCATACTTTTCAGATTTGTTGATTGTTATATCCCCGTGTTTAGATCTAAGAGTCACTTTTATTTTTTTTCGTTCAAATGTCGCTAGTGCATCCTTAAGACCAATACCGAATTTTCCAATAGTATTCGGACTTTCCAATTTTTCTTGATTTTCGTTTTGGGTTAAATGTTCATATTTAATTCCTCTACCATAATCTCTAACATGCCACTTACCCTCTTCGTCTTTAAAAATATCAATTTTTTTTGTATTGGTGAGCATTTGTTCATCTAAAGCGTTTGAAATCAATTCTCGAATACCATGGTATACTTCCCAATCCTCCAGAATTTCTTCAATATTTAAATCAAATTTTTTCATAATTCCAACCTTCTTTTCTCTTTTTTTACCTTTAAATTTTTAAAGTTAATTTAGAAATTGGTAGATTTCAAAACAAGACCCGTCATATTTCTCCGAGCTAGGTCTCTTTATCTTTTTAAAGAATTGTTTGGAAAGCTCCTCCGGATTTCTATATTCGTTAGACCCAACATAACAGCAATAAAGAAGTTGAGATTCAACATCCATGGTAAATACAGTTAAATACGTGGTTTTATCGTGAGAATGAGTGGTATAACATGATATATCAACAAATATTTCTATTAATCGAAGCAAATCCTCGTCGTTTTTAAGGTCTTTATTAACGATTTGTCCCAGTCTTTCTTTGATCTCTTCCTTTAAGAAACCTAACGCGTTTGATTTTAGATAATCGCTTCGGGTCCTGTAATAATCCCTGCAGAATTTAAATATATTTTCAAGATACCAAGACGATTCAGTC
>DAOUUT010000097.1 GCA_030668025.1 Promethearchaeota archaeon | reverse complement strand
TATTTGGAACTAAATTTTTATTGCAATTGTATTTTATTTGCGCTATTTTTACGGGATTATTTTATATTTTATTATGGCTCCTGTTACAATTGATTTACATGCCATATGGAAGTTTAATTTATGTTCCATACGGTTTAGCCTCAGGAGCTTTATTAGGTGTCGTTTGTTTCATGATTTTTATGAACTGGGATCGAGAAATGACATTTTTAATATTCTTCCTTCCAATAAGGATGAAGGGAAAAACTATAATCACTTTTTTAGTTTTACTAAAAGTTGTTCCAGGTCTATTATTTGCAATTGGTGAACCACTTTATTTACTTATTTATCTTCCTGATTTAGGAGGTATATTAGCGTCATACCTTGTTCATTACTTTAAATTTAAGAATCGATAAGAAGAAACGATATAAAATGCCAGAAGAAGGATTGTCAAAAATAATAGAATTAAACGAGGATTTAATCGAAAACAACGATCGGTTAGCAGCCAAAAATAAAAAAGAATTTAGTAAGTACAATATTCGCTCGTTTGATATTGTTGGAGCTATAGGAGCTGGAAAAACAGCCCTTTTAGAATCGATATCAGAGAGGATTTCTAAAGAAAAAAGGGTTCTAGTAATAAATGGAGACGTAGCTACAAGAATTGACGCTGATCGCATAGAGAAACATGGTGTAAAAACTATCCAAATTAATACAGGGCGAGAATGCGCTTTAAATTCTTACCATATCTCTCAAGTAATAAAAAATCACGATTTAAGCAATTACGACGTCGTCTTTATAGAAAACGTGGGAAATCTTATTTGTCCCTCAGATTTTATCTTAGGAACCGATAAGCGTGTTGTAGTAGTTTCCATTACAGAAGGCCCATGGGTAATTCGGAAGCATCCATTATTGTTTAAATTTTCAGATATTGCCGTTATTAATAAGATTGATTTAATTGATGTGATTGACGTAAATGTTGAAGAAATGATCAACGATGCCAAGGAAATAAATCCAAATCTTAAGATTTTTACTACAAGTGCAATTACTGGAGAAAACATTCTTAACCTTATTCAAGCCTTCGAAATATAGGAGCTTAATATTTGTTCTATACTTGTTAAATACAATGAAGGAGTATAAAACATTTTAAAAAAGAATAGAAAATATGTGATGTTCTTACATATAACATCAATTTATGGTCCTGTACCGCGTTCGCCAGGCATTTTTTCTCACTTTGTTTGTTATGTGAATTGTTTTTAACTAATTCTTTTTTTAAATTTAAAACCGAATTGAAACTACATAGATTACATTTTGTTAAATTGTAAGATCTATTTAATTATATTAAAATATTTTTTTAAACTACTCATTTTAAAAAAGAAAGGAAAATATGTGATGTCATTGTAATAGACATCTAATTATGGTCCTGTACCGACATGACCAGGCATTTTTTCTCACTTTGTTTGTTATGTGAATTGTATTTAACTAAATTTGAAACCGTATTTAATTATATTAGAAAATTTTTTTAAACTACTCGTTTTAAAAAAGAAAAGAAAATATGTAATGCTCTTATAAATAGCATCATTTTATGGTACGATTCCTATTTCCCCAGGCATTTATTCTCACTTTGTTTGCTATGTGAATTGTCTTTAATTAATTCTTTTTTTAAATTTGAAACCGAATTGAAATGGTTATGCTAAGTTCTTTTAAAACAATATATTAATTAATAAAATTTATTTAAACTCCTAAAAAAAGAGAGAGAACTTTTTTTTGGATGTAATTTTATGCTAAATCGGAGGGGAGAATTGGGTTGATAAGCAAGTCTCGAAAATCATTAACGGAAGGAAATCCCCCATGTTTGCTTATTATGAGTTTGCTTCCTATATAATACGAGAAAGCAGTAGTTGAATGTACTGGATTAAAAGAAAAATTTATTCGATTTTTTATATTTTCTTGGCTAAAGATTTCAAAACTGGTTGCGTATCGAATTAATTTCTCTTCGCTCCACCCGTCAATAAAAGCATGATAAGCAAAATTATACCCAAAAAGCGATAGTTTTTCTTTTACTTTGCTTTGCGCTATTAATACCTCAATAGAAGATTCTTTTGACAAGTCTTGACAAATTTCTCTTAAGCTAATTTCTGCTTGCTCCCGATAGTTAAAAAGCATATTCATTGCTGTGTTCGCTATACCTTCGCTGATTATTAACTTGGGGGAATTTAGTAGCAGGATTGAGTGTTCGAATTGATTTGACTCGCGATATAGCTTCTGTTCTTTGACAACAAATTCTGTATGATGGCCGGGGTATCCTTCGTGAGTGGTAGCAGACAAAAATGAAGTCCAATAAATGTTATAATTCGGATTAACCTCTATTCGGGAGCGAAAATTACCCAGATACCAATTGTAATAAGTCCATTTAATTTTATTATTGTTATTATTTTTTACTAGCTCTAAATTAATGTACTCATTTTCAGGTAAGAGATCGACAAACAATTCTTTAGTTCGCTCTCTTGTGATGTCGAGAGCTTTCTTAAATAATTCAAATACTTTACACTCTGGAACAGTTCGTCGTACTCTTAAATCGCTCATTCGTTTTTCTAAACTTCCAAGACCACCATACGCTGCGTTGAACTCTTCTTTTAAGTTATCCAATTCAGATTCATTGACGGGTTGTAAAGCCACATCATATAACCTTAAAAACTGTTCCTTGAAAGGTATTTCAACTCCATTTAATATCTCGATCGAAGTCATCATCGCTGTTAACATTTTTTCTAAATATCGCTCACGTTTTTTATCGTAACCTTGTTTAAACAAATCTTTTTGTAGAACTTTGCCATCGCTTAAAAGTTTGTTTGGTGATGTTATAGCTTCATTGTCAACAAATTCACGTAGTTTTTTAGGACCAATATAAAAATCTACATATCCCTTATTGTGTTTGTCTATGTGAAGTGTTAAACGCAGAAATCTCTTTCCATATTCAGATAATGCCATAATCAAACACAATAATTTTGTCTTTACAGAAGTTGTATTTTAATTACTAAAATATTTAAGTTTTTTTATAAATCTTTTATCTACTCACTTTTTTGAATTTCTCATGATTAGCTTTAAAAGTTAATTAGGATTTTCTCCAAGACCTAATTGCAAAACATTTAGTTCATTATTGATTATATAGGTTGCTTTTTCAAGCGCAATAACAAGAGAAAACATTCCAAAATTAGTATAAATATTGTTCTCCAATTAATTAGTGTAAAATTGAAATGTAATATTTAAATTAAAAATAAAAGGAAAAGACTATAATATTAATAATAATAAAAAAAAATTTATTGAAGGTATTGATATGAGTCTAAGACAATACAATACGGAATTAGGAATGCTCCTAGATAAGATTGTTAAAGTATATCTTGGTGATGATAAATTCTTCGTAGGACTCCTTCGAGGAGCATCAGAAGACAGCAACCTCATTCTTGTGAACGTGAAAAATGAAAAAGGTAAGACATTTCCAAAAATGTTGATAAGAAGTAGTTATTATCATTTTGTAACAGTTGAAGAAGAACCGTTTCCTATGCAAGCTTTGGCAGATAGAATTGCTACAATATTTTCAAAAGGACACGTGAACTATATTGACGATCAAAATATTATTTCTATTTTGAATGGGAAAATCATAGTAGATGAGAACGGCGTGAGAGGAACTGGTCCTTCTGCTGATCGCGTAAAGAAGATATATGATCAATTTAATCTTGATTTAGAAAAGGACTAATTAACATCCTTATTTTTTTAATTTTTTTAAGTAGATTCTTTTCCTTTAAACGCGTTTAATAAGGTTTTTAGGTTTAAGTCTTGAATTATATTTTTCATGATTGCTTTTCCTAACGGGGTAATTTTTATTATATCTAGATTTTCTATTTTTCTTAAATAATCATTTTCAATTAGGAATTCAACATCGTTTGCCCAGACTTCTTTGAAAATTTCTTTTAGATCACTAATCTTTATGTTTTCATCTACTTCCTTGCTAAGGGCAAGTATTAAAGCCAATGTACCGTATTGAGAAGGTGTAATGCTGTCATCTTTACCCTCAGAGGTTAAAATATAGAACTTTTGATCTAAAAAATTAGATTTAATGAATTCAAAACCAATTTTCTTTAAATTTAAATAAACTGCGCTTATAATTTGTTCAAAATCGAAATTTTTACTTAAATTCCGGAGATCCTCTTCTCGAATCATTTTTTGGGGGCTTGTTAAAATAATTTTAGTAATATTTTTTACCGCTTCTTCATAATTTGTAATTTCCATATTTTTTCTTATCAACTCTCTTCAACTTTTAAAACTTTTAAATTCTCAATTTCTTTTTTTAATTCTAAATTTGACATAAGAAAGATTAGTTTAAAATTAGTTAGATTATCATTAGTTTGGAATATTGGTAATATTTTTCTAATAGTTCTGTAAATGGAACCACCTTTATTATAGACATCAGGAATGAATAAATTTGAAAACAAGATATTTTCAGATTTCATAAGGATTTTAATAGAGAGGAAAAAAGCAATTATGAAATAAACTTTTTCGGGAGTAGTTAATCCTTCAAAGTTGACGTTCTCTTTGTAATTTCGTATAAATTTTGTTTGGATAAGAAAAGCCATGTTATCGTTGCTAACTACGAGCTGGTATATAATTTCTAGATGAATTTCTTTTAAGAAGTTATTCAATAAAATTTCAAGATCGTGAATAATAATCTCGAAATTCTTAAAATTTTCAAAGCTTTTAGCAACTTCTTTTTCGTTAGTAGAAATATTGATTTTATCACTACCAATTTTCAAAATATTATCAAATTCTCTCAATTTTTCAATTATTAGAGTTAGGTCGCTCAAATTATGAACGTTAAATGTATCTTCTGGAATCGAAATTTTATCTAACTCCGAGAGCGTTTTTTCAATCTCATCTTCAATCTCCACGGAGGGTCGTACCGGTTTTAACATTAAGATTCCAGAATCTTCATCTGGAATGTCTATATTGTCTTTTCTTTTTTTTTCGTAATTAGATTTTACTTCCTTTATTCTTTTTTCGTCTTTATTTATTGTTTCTAAGAGGTCCTCATAATCATTTTTATATATTTCATAATGCGGAGTAAGATTTTCGAGTTTCACATTAGTTTCGTTTATTCTTGATTTAATTTGTTTAATTTCATATTGAGCTTCTTTCGCTTTTTTCTGAAGAGCTCGTATCTTTTCGGCATTAGTAAGATTTGCATTAATCCCTAATTTCGCAATTGAGTCGTTTTTATCTTCATTTAAAGAACCCTCGATTTGTCGCGTAATTCTATTAATTTGACTAAAGCATTCTTTTTTAGTTTCGTTTAGATCTCGAATCTGTAGATCATAATTTCTTAATTCTTTTTTTATTTGATCAACCTGGTTTTTTTGTTGAAAATAATCCTCTTCTAAATAATTCAATTCTTTACTATTTTTTATTATAGCCTCATTTAATTTTTTAATTAAGTCTATAATTGATGCTAGATCGCTCGATTTTTTGTAAAGTTTTGATAATTCTAATTCTTCAGATAACTGATTCCTTTTTTGCGTTAAAAAGATATATCTGAATATTTTCAATAATATTTCATTAAGCGAGTTAAAATCAGAAAAAGTTTCTAAATTATATTCCATAATTTTGCTATAGTTAGATAAATACTCTAATATATTTAGAGATTTATCTAAGTTAGATAAATTAGAGTTTTGGTTTTGAAAAAGATTAATAAATTTTTTAACAGGGATTAACTCTAAATTGTCAATAATTTCTAAGAAATCTTGATTTTTATAGAGACTTAGAGCATCTTTTTTGAATTTACCGAGAATTAACGTAAATCTATCTTCTATTAATATTTCTTTCGTTCCAACAGTAAGCTTAAAATTATTTAGACTAATAGGTAAATTCACTCCTGATTCTTTTTTAATCGGATTCAAAATGATTTTTGAATTTTTTGTATTCTTTATCTTTTTTTTTCTTTCTGTCTCTGACTAATTCGAGAGGATCTTTATCATCATCTTTTTGATTCAAATAATTTTCCTTAAAATTTTTATCAAATTGCGATTTAAACTTTTGAATTTTCTCTGAAACCTCATTTGAAAGTTCTAATTTCTTTTGTTTTCCATCTACGATCACATCAGTTAATTTTTCACGCTTTTTTTTTCGTTCTCTTCTTTCAAATTCTTTATCTGAAAATTTCATATAGTTTTTATAGGTTTCTGTTTGTTCTCCTTGTTCTCTTTTTAATTCTTCGATTTCATGTTTTTCATTTCTTTTATTTACAAATTCTTTTTTAGCTAATAATTCTTCTTTCGTTAGTTTATTCTCAGCAATTTGTAAGAATTCTTCATAAGTTAACTCAGGATTTAAATAAAATTGTTGTTCAAATTCTTTAATAAAAGAAGAATCTATATTGTCAGGAATTCTACTTAATTCTTCTTTTAATCTTTTATCTATTAAATTACTATGATATTTTTTTAAATGTTCGACAGAACTTAAAAAGAGAGAATTTCTGTTTAGAGCATCTATTAATTCTAACCATTGATTTATTCCAATGGAAGAAATATATGATGTTTGACTAATAATTTTACTAATTTTTCTATTTTCAATTAAATCTAAACCAATAATTTTAGTATTAATTTCATTTAAACTAATTAGTTTTAGATGATCTTTAAAGTCATTTTTGTATTTATTAAGAAGATTGTTTTGTAGTTCTAGAAATCTATTTATGTTATTATTTGAGATGTTTTCTAGGTTTTTATAGATATTACTCAGATAATTAGTTAATTCGTTTAATTGATTAATAAATGATTCATCGTCGAAATATTGGGATATTAATCGTTTTTCTGCGTCTAATTTCTCAGCGATATTAGTTATTTGGTTAACTTTTCCTTGAAGATTTTCTATGGGAGATGTAAAATCTCTGATTTTTTCAAGGTTAAATAATTGATTTTTCATCATTTTTAGCTAAAAATTATATTTCGAAATTAAAATCTTCTAATACGATATTATATCTCTGGTGGACTAAATAATCTTTTATTATTATTTTCAGTTCTTTTCGATCCTGTATTACTTTTACTCGGATTGCTTAAGACATCTTGTCTCTCAACGTGAATTGCAGTACCTCCAACTAATTTTAATGAATTGTAAAAATGTTCATAAGTTAAACGTTCTGAATCAATAGCCTTCAATAAAGCTACTTTAGTACCCCTTTCGATATCTGAGCCAGAATATCCAATAGTTAATTCGAGAAAGCCCTTTGCTTTGCTCTGTTTGTTGGACTCATTCCATAATATATCATCGTTGAACTCCGTGATGGTATAACCTAATTTATTTTCTAAACTTATTGTAATTGCCTTAAGTCTTTCGTATTCATCATTTAAATTAGCTAAAATCGATTTATCAACGCCAATTTTTGCATTTTCTACCTTATTAAGGAAAGATTCAATGATCTGCTTTCTTATATGAAAATCGGGGAATTCAAAGCTAAAATGAAAGGTAAATCGTCTCCAAATAGCTGAATCTAATTGGTTTTGATGGTTTGTTGCTCCAAAAATTGCTAAAGGTACGCCTTGATAATTTATTCTATCGATTGCTTGTAAAAATGATATAACAGCGCGTTTAATTTCACCAACTTCATGAATGTTAGATCTTTCAGAACCAATAGAATCAATTTCATCGAAAAATAAGATAAAAGCACCTCTTTCTTTCGCGATTTCAGCTGCTAAATCCACAACATTTCTAATTTGTTTAATTGTATCTCCTAATAATGGTGATACCAATCTATCAGTTTCCACTACACATATTGGAATTTCATAATGCTTTGCAAATCCTCTTGTAAGGGAAGTTTTACCCGTGCCTGGAGGGCCATATAAAAGAACTGTTAAACTGGGATTAAGTTTTGATCCTTTTAACCGTTCCATAAATTCATTATATTTTTTTAAAGCTTTGAAAAAATCATGTAATATTTCTTTTTTAACCTCGTTTCCTAAAATATCGTCAATATTATCTTGAATGTCGAAAGGAAAATACACTGCTCCATATTTACCTATTCTATTTTTAATTACTTCATCGGTATATGTTTTTATTTCTTCTACTTCTTCATTTGAATTGCTAATTTTTCTCATCTCATTTTAATGTAATTTAATTATTTTTTCTTTCTTTATCAAATTTTTCACAATAATCTGCTATTTCATTAATAAATTCTTTAAGATTATCAATTTGAGAACCAATAAAGTTAAATATTTCTTTTCTATATTGAGGGGAATCTCTTATCTTTAGTTTATCTAAACCTAAATAATTAGGAAAACATACGAGCTTCATTAAATAAGGTAGTACTTTCTCATTTGTTTGTAAATCTTTGAATATTGGATAAAAAATATTTTGATCAGATAATTTCCATTTTAAAATTCCCATGTAAATTAGAAAGGCAAAATTCATTGAAATCCAATTTATAAATTCTTTTGATAAAAATCCTCTCCTTTGTGAAGCTAACGCTAAATAATACAAAATTAATGTTTCGTTGCTCAATTGTGGTAATAGTCTTATTTTTTCATCGGATTGCTTATTCTCACGTATGAAATTATTTTCTAACATTATTTCTACTAAATCTTCTTTTGGGGCAAGGAAGATATTGTCAATTACACGGAGTCCAATGCGTTCAGCAATTTTGTTTATAGCTTCTTCCTCGGCATTAGCGATTGAATCAATGTATGGGTTAAAAACTTCAGCCTTTAAAATCATAGGAAGTTCTTGATTTTCTCTTTCAGGGAATTCTCCAAAATTTGGATCTAAATTGTAAAGAGAAGTTATATTGTTGATTAACTGATAAACTTTTGGAGACATACCAGGAATTTCAAAAAAATCTGGCCTTTCTAATTTTTCCCTATAATAAGTATGGGGTTGGAGTATATGTCGTTGGCACTCATATAAATCCGATGAGTATCTTAGTAATTTATTATAAATAATCGTGATATTTCTTCCTCGCGAAAATAATCTTTCTTCTATGAACTTCGTTAAAACATATAAAAATGTTTTTTCTAAACTCGATTCGTCTGGATTGGTAATATGCCTTAATACATTCAATGCACCAATGGATTCGTACAAAAATTCAATGATATAATCTTTTATATCAATTATTGGAATGGTTTCACGATACTTCAATATAAAATCTTTAATGATATCATAGACATTTGATCTATACATCGAATAAAATTCTGATAACGCTCTTACTCTTCGGATATTTCTTTTTTCTTCTTCTTGGCGAATTTTTTCTAGGATTTCAATATCTAATAGTAAGTCGGCGTCTAATTCGATAATTTTTCTCCTTGTTTCTCTAAGAATTGGGCGCATATGACTTATAAAAGTTAAATATCTAGGTAGAATATCAGTCCACTTCTCCCTTTTTCTACCTGATTTTACAGTTCTAGTAGATTTTTTTTTGTAACTCATAGTTTTCACTCTTTTTTTTAACCTTATTAACTTTCATCGTATCCTACTACTATTTCCGTGAATATATTAGCGATCTCCACGAAAATTGGTATTTCTACACGCACTAACTCTCCGAGAATCCACTTGTTTACATCTTTTAACAAGAAACGTATTTGATTCATAATTTTTTTATTAATTTCTGAGTCTATTATTTTGGTTAACCATAACCCTCCTCCTAATCTATAAGCAATAATTTTTATTAATGGTTCAAAAAGAGGGTCTAAGACTTGTTTCATCATCCACGATTTTGGAATGACGCTCATATTATCTGTGTCAAAATTAGGATCGTTGAGAATGGGGTTTGTCTCATCAATAGATAATTTTGGCATAAAACTTAATAATAGAATTAAAGCAAATATAGCAGAGATACCGTTTATTGTATAAGAACCGCCAATCTTCTTAATATCGTCTCTATTTATTGAAACATTAGCTAAAAACATACATATAAAAACATTTCTGTCGAAGGCATCAGACACATAAGCATAACCTAATTCCTCATCAATTATTAAATATTTTTCTTCGAGGATTTCAATAATATCATCTGGAAATGTGTAAAAAGTGTAAACTTTCTCTTCACTTTTTCTAACATCCCTTTTTACAACTAACTCTTTTGAAACCAAACCAAACATTTTAACAAGTTCTTCAAGTTGGTTTTTTATGTAATGACGAGGTTTATTTGGATCGCCAAACATAGCAAAAAATTGATGATCTATAATATTAAAATCATTTCTTTTACTAAAAGCCTCTACCATCCTATTTATTATGGGGACTTGCGCTCCTGAAGCGATTGCTTTCGCTTTTGATGTTACAAATCCATTTAATAACTCATTTATAATAAAATCTTGTTCATGACTTCTAGACTTTAATATTTTTTCAAAAGCTTCAGAAAAATTTTTTGTATTTGGAAAAAATGCGTTTTGAATTTTATCATTTATTGATTTTATAAAAATATCTCCATCATTCTTTGGAAAGTGGAGCTTCATATTATTCAGTCTTTGTATTAGAGCATCTTTTGCGCCTGGGATGTTTTCTGCATCTCTTTTTTCCAATGCTTCGATTGCTTTTTCTAACCCTTTTTTAAATTGCTGAAGTAATTCTTTCCAAGTAGGATCTTGAATTTCTGCCATTAATTTCACTATAGATTATAATTCTTTTATTCTTTACCAATTTAATTCTGCTGCTATTTTCTTTAAAGCATCAACTAATGGATTTATAAGCTGCTTATCAAAAAGGTTCGGAGAACTTACTCCTCTTTGGGCTTTCCAACCCATTTGTGTCCCTCCCCCCATTTCTCTTTTTCCATATTTTAAAATACTGCTTAGATCTCGCATCCACCAATAAAATCTTAACCATTTTTTATTTGGATTATCTTTAGAATGAATAACTGCCAAAGCTTTCCATTCTCCCATTAGCCACTTTACTGTAATACCGCTTACAGGCAAATAATAATTTATGGGAAAATTAGCTTGAAAACTTAAATCGAGATCTTTAGAAATTATATTAAAGATTGGCTGGTTAAACCCTTCTAATACGACGATTTCACCGCAATATTGGCATTCATAATAAGATTTCATTTTTTTCATTTTTTTTTGACATTTTGGGCATGTCCGGTTTTCAATAATTCTATATTTGATAATGTCTAAGTTTTTTTCTTTTTCTAAGGTTTCTTTCGTTTTAGGTTCTCGTTTTCCGTACTTCCCCTTCCAAGTCCAAATCTCGTCGAAGGAGTCATTAATTTGTTCTAAGGTGATAATAACATTTTTCAGAACATCCTTATCATAAATTTTAAACATTCCAGCATGTTGATAACTTTTCCACCAAGAAAGTCTTACATATTTCTCATTCTTTAAGTAAGCACTATGACAAATCAAGACAGCGAATAAACGGGTATCATTCTTATTGAGGATAATTCCAGACTCCGCAATCTCATAATCTTTATTAAGCGAAACGTTTTTATGAAACCATTCTCCATCTATAAAATTTCCTATAAGTGATTCTTCTTCTTTTTTTTCTACCTCTGTACTCTTTTCTTTAATGATTTTCTTACATTGTGGGCATTGAAAAATTCCTGTAATTAGGGGTTCCATTTCAATATTACATGCAGAACATTTCATAATTAGTCATCATTATTGGTTATAATATACCTTTCATAATCTAAATTTAATAATTTTAATTCTTTCTTTGTAAATCTTGTAATCTTACTATTAATTTTTACTACATCTTCTCTAAGATCGATTAATGCATTTTGAATATTATTTACAATGTTATCTTCGTTAAAAGACACTTTTTCGATGAATTCAAGATAATTGTACTTTTTTCCTTTTCCTGAATAATATATCTTGATTTCTAATAATTTAGTTTCAATTTTTTTCAATTGATATCTATAATTTAATAAAGATAATAAATTAGAATTCCATTTTTTAAAGATTGGATTTTCTTTATCAATACTGTCATAATTAAATTTATCTGGAAGCTCTACTTTTTCATCTTTAAGAAATTGGATAATGTCTTTATTTTCTTCAACAGCTTTATTTATTTTTTTTAAAACGATTTTATTTTTCAATTTAGGCTCAAAAATTTCAATAAATTCATCAATTTTATCC
>DAOUUT010000088.1 GCA_030668025.1 Promethearchaeota archaeon | reverse complement strand
TGGAGTCTCGCCCTTATCAAAGACCTTGGTTCAGCAGATGAGACAGCGAGCGGTAATGGAATAATTTCTGCTTCTAATATAGGATATTTGCTCAAAATAACATTTCCATAATGTTTATAGAAAGCATAACCGTAAAAGTAATACATGTTTAGATGATGAGCAAAGTAAGAGGGTAAATCTATAGCAGAAGTTTTTAGTGCTCCTAAATCCACTTCATTTAATCCTACTATTTCTGGCGAATATTTCTTTATGTCTTGAACAATACGATCTAAGCTTATTATATCGTCGTCTCCAATTGCGTTATGAATGTTCCATATCATTAGAGTAGGGTCAGGATTTTGCGTTGATTCAACTTTGCTATTCTGAACCACAACTCCTATTGAAATTATATTTATTATCAGAATAGCTGTGAACATGATAATTATTGATTTACTCAAGTGTAAGGGGCGCTCTTTTATCTTAAAGGAATGTTTCAAATTTATTACCTCACATATTAAAATTAAAGCGACGCTGGTGATTATTTGAATGATAAGATGATTCAATAAAGACATGTACTCGTACCACATAATTGTCATGTGGAGAACGAGAAAGAAGAGGGCAGAGACAAAGAAAAGTATAATTCCTACAAACAATTTTTTCGAAGAATCAAAAGCATAAAAATTGAATAAATAAGAAAGATATAGTACAATAGAAAATACTCCAATAATCGTCATTATTGATGTGTATATCGAAGATACGATGGTAAGATCGTTTTGAATTACAAATATCGCTAGGATTGTTAAGATACAAGTAATTCCGACGGAAGCAACAATAATAATCCTTAGTAACTTTTGGTTTAACGAAAATAAATACTTCACAATTAAAGCATAACTCAATATGGCAGTAACTAATATCAAAAGGATATAATAAGTAAATCCGTAAGCGGGCCAGATATTCAATGAGTTTGAAATTAACCCATTAATATTTAGGTTGATTACATCATACGCAGAAAGGGCCATTGGATTAAAGATCCACATCGTTGAAAAAGTAAAAAGAACTCCTAAGACTATAAAATGGAAGAACGATATGCTTTTTTTATTCGGATCATCTGCATTTTTACTTCCAACATCAGAGAGCAATATGTCAATGCGTTTAGGGGTGAAAAGACTGTGATTGACGAAGATTATTATTCCAACAAAGATAAAAGTAGGAATAATTTTAATAACGTCTGAAGTAAGATTTGACGATATATTAAGGACTAATAATGTAAAGTAAATTCCTAAACCAATTATTACACTACCCAGAAATTGCGAAAAAAGCATGTAAGCGTCGTTGGTCTCGATTAAAACGATAAATGCCATGAAAAAAAGCAAAATTGTAAAAAGCATCAAAAAATTGACGATAAATATCGCACTTGGGAGGAAAATAAACTGGGAACTTATTCGCAATCCGCAAATGATATATAGCAAGATAAATGGTTTGTAAGATTTTTTTATCTTTGCTAACATGAATAGGAAGAACTCCACGATTAAGAAAGATGCTGCTATTATCAATGTAGGCATTAAAGTAAGAATCTCTGAAAAATTCATAAAAATATGCGCATTTATATCTACTATCACGTTATAAAAAGATTCTATAAAAAGGTAGAATATAATTCCAACTAGCAAAATTGAACTTATGTTTTGGTCTCTCGGCATTTTTTATCAAAAATATTTTTAATTAGATATAAAAATTGTATATGAAAATATCTGGTTCGTCATCATTTTTATAGTTTAATTATTGACAAGTTTTAAAGCTCAATTTCTATTATTAAAGTAAAATGTAAAACTTAGATTTATTTAAGCATATTTCTTTTTATACTTATTAAATATATTAATTTTCTAAATATTTTGCTAATTACGCAACATTTTACTTGAAATTATGAGTTTCTGGTGTATATTTTTCGCAATTTTTGGAATTGCTGTAATTTTAATTATTATTTTTGGATTTCCTCGGAAAAAAAAAAGTACACGAAAACCCAATATTGAGGGTCTTGATAGTCCTGAGGTTGCTAAAGCATTTGAAAAAATGACAAACATTCTTCCATTTAGATTGTTACGAAAAAAAGTAATATCTAAACTGAAGGATTTTAACCCAAAAGGGACATTAGTTGACATAGGATGCGGTTCTGGAAATTTGGTAATTCAAATTGCAGAGAGTTTTCCAGATCTTAATTTAATTGGGATTGATATTTCCTCTGAAATTCTTGAATTTGCAAAAAAGCGAGCACTTGATAGAGGGTTGGGTAAAAGGATTGAATTTAAAATTGGAAATGTTGAAAAATTACCTTTCTCAAATGAATCAATTGATTTTATCATAAGTACTCTTTCACTTCATCATTGGGTGAATCCCGTAAAAGGATTTAATGAGATACATCGTGTTTTAAAAAGAGACGGTACTTTATTAATCTTTGATTTTCGACGTGATTCACGCAGATTTTTTTATGGTTTTTTAACATTTATAACTAAAATCGTTGCTCCAAAAGCTTTAAAAGAAGTACATGAACCTATGGGATCAATTCAATCCAGTTATGCGTATAATGAGATTTTTCAGCTCATTTCTCAATCTAGTTTCCAAATTCCTAAGGTTAAAACATTTCTTGCTTGGATGTTTATTAGCGTTAAAAAATGAATTGAAGTTTTAATTCATAATGGAGATGATTGCTTTGCTTTTATCATTTTAATATTATCATTCTTAATTTTTTCTTTTTCCTCTTTGGTCAGCTTTATAGTCCTTTCTTTCCTGAAAACCAAAATAAATTGATGAGAAATACTGGGTATCCACGAATAATTAATTCCATAGAGATGTAGTTTTTTATTTACATCGTACCACACGATTTCTCCTTTTAAAATAAAACCAATCTGGCTTAAAATTCGTGCGATATCGGCGTTTAAAAGAAAATATTGACCATTATGGTACATATTTCCGATAAACACAGCGCAATATCGTCCTGGCTTTAAAAGATTAAAACATTTAGTAAGAACATCTTTGATCAATAACTCCCATTCTTCTTTAGTTTGCTTAAAATGTTCGGAACCATTGCTAAACCTAGATAATTTCGATTTATCTGAATAAACCCCTTTTGACTCTTCCCCTACTTTTTTGTACACTCCTTTCGATTTTTCAACGATGTCCATCTTCCAATAAGGGACATCTGTTAAGATAAAATCAAATTTTTCGTTATTTTTTTCGATTAAATTTTGAAGCACTTCACGAGAATCTCCATGAATCACTTTATGAGGCTTCACAGCGTCTAAATCACACACATTACGATAAATATCAATCCATTCCTTATTTATTTCAACGCCAATACCGCTCCGTTTGCTCAAAGAACAGCCAAATAAGGTCCCTCCAACACCACAAAAAGGGTCTAACACTAGTTCTCCTTCTTTTGTAAATGTTTTAATAATCATTTCGCATAATTCTGGAGGTTTTTGTCCACCGTGTTTATTTCTAAGCTTAAGTTGAAAGCTAGGAGGAAAACCTTTTGGAATCACAGACTTAGTTGAAAATACCCATTCTTTGCCGGTCAAATCGTTAAGCTGATTTGCTAAGTCGTAAAAGCCGCGTGATTTTCCACTTTCAGAAAATAATTCTATTTTTTTTATCCGATGTTCACCTATCTATGTGTTTTTGGGAAATTGAGTATATTAATAATTCATTTAGATTTGAAGAAAATTTTATATATTAACATATTAATAAGTGTTAATCCGTTAATATGTCTGATCGAGATAAAGCAGTATCATATTAAATAAAGATTTTTAAGCTTTAATTGAATCTATTTTTATAATCTCATATCTTTGTACAAGTGATTGTTAAATGAAATTATTTAGTATTAATGAAAAAGGGGATTTAATCGAATTAAATAAGTTAGAATTTGATAACCAGAGCGTGTATCTTATTGATGACGAAAAGAAAAACACAGTATTTATCTGGGTAGGACTAGATGTCCCTCAATACAAAAAAGATATAACGGCAGCGTGGGCTAGAAGATTGGATAAAGATAGAGGAGGTAGTTGTAAAATATTGATAATGAAACAAAATAGAGAATACGGTTCATTTCTATCTATGATGGACGAATTAAAAAAGGGTTTAATTCCCGGTGAAACAATCGAACGTAGACCCGAATTAATATTAAAAGAACCTACTGAACCTCCAAAACCCATGTTCGATGCAGAAATTCAAGAAGAAACGGAAGATAAATCTGGAGCGAGGATATCAGCGTGGTTGGCACAGTATAAAGGACGTGACCAATTAGAAATTGAAGCATCAGTAGACAGCCCAGATGAACCAGTAATACTACTGGAGACGCTAGAAGTTGAAGATGTAGTTAAAGAGGATATTGATGAAGAAGATGAGGAGGAAATTGGCCTTGAATCTCAAATTAAAGAATCGGCTTATTATCTTTCTTTGAAGAAATACTCATACAATGATTTATGCTGGCTATTAGCAGAAACTATTCAAAAGATAAATCTTGGGATGCCCTCACTTGAGGAGATTAGGAAGAAGGCAGAAGAAGTGTTTAATTCGTCTAGTACTTACGATGAATTGTGCTGGTTGAATGCTGAAATGGACCTTTTAATCGAGCAACATTTTCTTGAACCAGAAAAAAGAGAGTTTGTTTTTAAAAATTAAATAAGTCTTGATTAGTTTTATTCCTTTTTGTAATCTCGTCCTATGTGCCAAGCTCTTCCTATAGGTTCACCGATTTTCCAATAGTTATAATCATTCATAGAAAAAAACACAGGTTTCATTTTAGTGATGTCGGGAATTCCATTTGTTAAGAATTTCTCTTCGGCGTAAGCTTGGATGATTTCTCCAATAAAAATATCGTGTCCTTTTCCAGTTTTTACGATTTGGACAACTTTACATTCTAGATTTAACGGTGCATCCTTAATCATGGGTGCGGTTTTTAATTCTCCATAAAAAACTTCAAATACATCAGATTTGTCTACTTCTTTACCAGATTTTATTCCACAATAATCAGTTGGTAATATTATATCTTCAGAAGGTGTGTTGACGCTAAATGTTTTGTTTTCCCTTATACCTATATTAGTGTAATGATCCTGATTAGCAGAAATAGAAATCATGGGGGGTTTATGTTCTACAATACTAACCCAACCAATTGGCATAAAGTTTGGCTTTCCCTCTACATTTGCTCCTACGACTACAACGGGCATGGGGTATAGATATGGTCCAAGTTTAATTTTATTTTTAGTCATTTTAATCTCTTGTTCAATCTTTTTAGGTTTATAGATGTAATATATAATTATGCTTAAGAATTAAAATAATTTGGTTATGATTTAAAAATTAAATAAAAGAGCGTAAGTTTAGAAATTACGCTTTAACCATTATTAGCATCATTTTAAATCGTTCAAGAGCTTTGAGAGCGTGTGGTTCGTTAGCTGGCATATTGATCATTTGCCCTTCTTGTAAGATGTAAGACTTTTTAGAAATTATAATTTCAGCTTTTCCATTAAAAACATATACTAACGCATCAAATGGAGTAGTATGCTCACTTAAACCTTGATCTTTATCGAACGAAAATAAAGTTACTGACCCTACTTTTTTATTGACTAACATTCTACTCACAACAGAGCCCTCTTGATAATCAAGTAAGTTTTGTAAATCTAAGATTTCGGCATGTTCTTTATTTTGGTTGGTCTCACTCATAATTTTCACTTTTAAGTTTTAACATTTTATATTTAATCTTAATAATTGTAAGGGGCTTATAAAACTAAATTCGAACATGTTATATTCTTTATTTAAATTCAATTACTTACGCCTTATAAAACTCAATTATCAACTTTTTAAATTAATAAATATTGGTGTATAATATGGCAATAGATTTATACAGAGAATTACAGAAGTATCTTGATAAGATGCCGGTTGGTTATCCATCTACAGAGTCTGGTATTGAAATTAAAATCTTGAAGCATCTCTTCACTCCTGAACAGGTTAAAATCGCACTAAAATTGAATTTTATGGCAGATCCGTTAAGAAAAATTTACAGGAGATTGAAAAAAAGTGGTTTCTCTTTAGAAGAATTAGAGAGCAAACTAGACGATATGTATTTCAAAGGTTTAATTAATCGGGGAGTTGTAAAAGAAGGAGAAACAGAAGTTAAGTATTACGGTAGTGCTCCTTTTGTAGTTGGAATGTTTGAGTATCAATTAAATCAACTAACACCAGAATTTTTTAAAGACGCCCATCAATATATACATGAAACATTTTTTAGTGAAGAATATAATAGTACGGGTATTCCTCAATTACGCGTGATCCCAATAGATCAGACAGTTAATTATGAGCAGTCAATTGCTCAATACGACGATTTAAAAGCAGTTATTGAAAATATTGGAGAACCAATTGCCGTTATGGAATGTATATGTCGAAAGGGGGCGGATCTCATAGGAGAACCGTGTACAAAGACGAAATTACGCGAATCATGCTTTTCATTTAGAACTGCTGCTAAGAGTTGTATAGAAAAAGGTCTAGCTCGGGAAATTACGAAAGAAGAAGCATTTAAAATTTTAGAAAAAGCAGAAGAAGATGGTTTAGTGCTTCAACCGGGAAATTCTCAGAGGCCAATGAGTATATGTACCTGTTGTGGTTGTTGCTGTGGAGTACTTACAAGCCAAAAACAGCTACCTGAATTATCACATTTATTCGCTACTAATTATTACGCTGAAGTGGATCCAGATCTGTGTGTAGGGTGTGGAATCTGTGAAGATAGATGCAATTTGGATGCTATTAATATTGAAGACAATATCGCGCAAGTAGATAAAGGAAGGTGCATTGGCTGTGGAGTATGCGTGCCTACTTGTACATCAGAAGCAATGAAGCTTATTAAGAAAGAAAAAGAAACACTTCCTCCAAAGAATACAGTGACAACCTACATGACAATTATGGATAAAAAAGCAGAGTTAGCCAGAGCTGAAAAAACTCAAATTTAATTATTATATTTTAATAAAATACAAAATTGCTTTTATAAAATAATTATTAAAATGGTTAGTTTAATATGGTAAATACAATAAAAAATTCTATAATAGAAATTGATATTGAAAATTGTACCGGATGTAAAGCGTGCATTAAGGAGTGCGTTGTTAATTTGTTTTATTTTGAAGCAGATTTACTCCAAATAGCTGATACCTTTGAGGATTCTTGTATATTATGCGGTCATTGTGAAGCTGTATGTCCAGTTGATGTAATTAGGTTACTATTTCATAAACAAGAGATATTAGCAGATATCTCAATAAAGGAAAAGATTCCATCGTTTGATTCTTTCTCAAACCTTGCTTTAACCAGAAGATCAATACGGCAATTTAAGAAGAAGGCAATCTCTAAAGATTTAATAGAAAAATTGTTAGAATTAGCTAGGTATTCTCCCACTGGAAGTAATTCAGAAAATGTTTACTATACTATAGTTCAAGATAAAGAAATTGTAACCGCTATATCAAATTACATAACGAAAAAAACAATTGGATTTGTCAAAGCGATTGAGACACCTCAGGGACGCACTTACTTGAAGGAACGAATGTCTGAAGAAGAGTTCAATCTATCTGAAGAAAATCTTCCAACTACAAAAAGAATTCTAAAATCTATTGAACGAGGAATAGACTTTTGGTGTTGGAATGGAGAGTTAATCATTATTCACGGAGATAAAGCTATAGGAGGAATCCCCGAAAATTGTTCTCTAGCTGCGGCTCACATTATGCTCGCTGCTGAAACCTTAGGGTTAGGAACTTGCTCTTTAGGATATTTAACATTTCACATAAACCAATCTAAAACGATAAGAGAATTGATAAAGATTCCAGAGGACCATTTAGTAGGATATTCTTTAACAATGGGATATCCCGATGTAAAGTATAAAAGAATTCCTGCGCGAAAAACGTCAAGAATTCAGTGGCTCTAGGGGCTGATTTTAGTTGAAGTGATTATTTCAACGATTATGAGCAAATTTTGCACCTATATTTTTATATTTATATGATAGTTAATACTATGTAATTCTAAAATAAAATGAACTTATATTTAGAGGTTAAAACATATGAGTGAAGAAATGAGTGAAGAAGCTTTTTGGAAAAGAATGGCAATAAAACATTGGGTGCTTATATTTATTCTTGTGGTTGCTTGTATCGGAGTATTTATTGGAGTGGGCGCGGTATTTTTAAGTTATATACCCGCTTCTGAGATTGGGGGAAACGGTTCATGGACTTTTGATGAATTCTCGGTTGGAACAGCTATTTTATGGATGCTTTTATTGATTTTATGGGAATTCTTACTAGTAATTCTTCCGTCTATTGCATTTTGTGGCGTGGTATTGGGATTATACTGGTTTGTGATAATGCCTGAAGAAGATAAAGAAGCGATGAAAAGCAGAGATAAAAAGGAGAAGGATAATAAACGCCACTCCAAAGAAGGTGGTGGTATTGGGTTTTTATTCACTATTGCTTTCCTAATAGTAGTGTTTATTGATGGTAATTGGTTGGTTGCGTTTGGTACTTTGCCATACAGCTATTTTGCAATAGCTTGGCTCTGGGGCTTTATGTGGACAATGATTATTATAGGCATTCCTATAGGTGTATTAGGATTCATCTATTTTTGGCTTAAAGTTAAATAAATCAAAATAAAAATAAATTAATTACATTTTCTTTTTTTAATTATCCACTGTAATATCATCTAAATAAATAAATCATCAAATATTTAGTGAAATGTGATTAATTATGGTAGAAAAAAACACTGATGGAATGAGTGCTTGGTTTGGGGTGTTTCCGTTATCTAAATTTGGAGACGGAAGATGTTATATAGTCCCAGGTATGGGAAATACCGGAGTATTCGAAACAGATGAAGGTTTAGTTATTTTCGATGTACCTATAAGACAGAACGCTCAAAAAACATTTAACCAAATAAGACAGCTCACGAATAAACCTGTTAAATACATAATCTATTCACATGGGCATTTTGATCACGCTTTTGGTTACGGTCCATTTTTATCGGAGATAAAAAAGAAAGGTTGGGAAATGCCTGAAGTAATTGCTCATGAGAACTGTATTAAGCGATTTGAGAAATATAGAACACTCGATAAATATCACGATTGGATAAATAAGCAACAATTTGCTTCAGTAAGGGGAAAGGAACAAGAGTTGATCGTATCTGCCCACGAAACCTTAGACCCAACAATTATTCTTAGGGGTAATGAGGATTCGTATTCGTTTAAATTAGGAAATGTTATTTTTGAGATTTACCACGATAAGGGGGAAACTGACGATTCAATTTGGATGTGGGTACCAGAAAAGAAGACAATTTGTACCGGTGACTTGATCCTTTCCTCGTTTCCTAATATAGGAAACCCTTATAAAGTTCAGCGGTATCCTAAAGATTGGGCAATAGCAATGGAAAGAATGCAAAGTAAAAACGCAGAATTTTTAGTTCCCGGCCATGGAAGGCTCATCGAAGGTAAAGGGAAAGTAAAAGACGTTTTATCGATTACAGCTGAAGCTATGAATTTTGTAAACGACGAAGTTGTAAAAAGATTAAACGAGGGAAAATGGTTCGAACAAATTTATTACGAAATGCTTGAAATTTTTCCAGAAAAGTTCAAAAAACACGATATATTAAGTCCCATCTATGGTTGTTATCGTTTCGCTATTCATGCTACTTACAGACTTTATCACGGGTGGTATAACAGTGGAAATCCTACTGATCTTTTTCCAGCCAAAACGGATGATATCGCCAGAGAATTCTTAAAATTAAATAGCGAAGAAAAATACTTAGAGCACGCCAAAAAGCTTCATTCTGAAGGAAAAAGACAGCTTGCTTTACATGTTCTTGATATAGTTGTAAAAGGAACTGATGAGAAAAATGTAGAAACTCTAATTGAAGCTTTAAAGTTAAAAGTTAAGATCTTAAAAGATAAAGTAAAAAATGAGCCCTCTTTCATAGCAGGGAACATTATCGATAATGGAGCTAATCAAATAAAAAAAAGATTGAAAGAATTGAATAAAAGAAATTGATTCGAAATTAAAATATATACAAAAATTACCAAAAACCCGCATATATTACTCCAAATCGAGCAGCTAAACTATAATAACTTCATATTATTAGTGCTACAATAATCATAATTACAATAATAATAGTTGAACCAATATTCCATCTCTTGACTATTCTATTTTTTCTGCATTTGATTTCAACTTCCAGCTGGGGTTCTTCGACTTGTAGAGATTGGTGGTCTCGAACTTGAGATAACACTTGAGCGCGATACAACATTTCATTCAACTTAGTAGCTACATTGATGGGATCTTCTAAGTAGCCGCTCGATTCTAAAAGAATGGGTTTCTTGTTCGGATATTGGAGAGCTAACACGGGATATTGCTTGACATCTAGTGTAATTCGAGTTTTATTAGCAATGATTGAATGCAAAATAACACGAAAATTCATGCCAAGTTCAAGGGGATATTTTTTCTTGTAAATTCTGATGCGATATTGCAAAATAGAATAATATAAAAAGGGAGAATCAGCAAAAAGGGAAAAACGCAAGTTATTATGGTTTTGGATTAAAATAGAAAACGCAATAATATTCAACACAATGAGTACTGCAATATCAATCGCTAACCAGATAAAATTTAGAGAGGGTTGTGAAATTAAAAGATACCCAAAATATCCAAAGAAAATATTAGAAAACAAGACCACACCAAAGAGAAAGATTCGACTCCACATGCGAATAGGGAAATTCTTCTCGGAAAACTGTGGTATTGTTATTATATGTGAGATTGGAGAAACTATAGGTGGATTTAGTTCCACTCTTTTATTATCACTATTATCAAAAGACATATTTAATATACGCCTGATGGGGAATTTTAAATTTAAGCTTATTCATGACATTCGATTTTTTCCTTATAAATTATTGATTCTCTATTAAAAAATAAAATAATTAATACTTAAAACTATAAGTAAAGAATAAGAAAAATGCTTTTTATAAATAAAAATTACAAATTACATTATTTTAGGTACCAGCTATTCTTTTTGGATATCGAGTTTGTGCGTTGAGATTTTCGTGGAGTAGCTTGTTAACCAATTTAAATTTAACCCCGTTGTATTGTTCATCGTACCATAAGTTATTTAACTCGTCCAAATCATTTTTTCTTTTATTTTAAACCTAAATAAGATTTAAACTAAAGACAATATAAATCTATGTTTACGACTTTCAAAGTTTTTAGAAATTTTTTGAAAGAATAAAATGTAAAACTATTGCATTTGATTGTGGTTTGACTAATTTAAGGTATAAAGTAAAAGGTCAACGCTAAGACTCCTAATACGAAGATTACAAGCCCAACAGCACGCCCCATTGCTTTGGCAGATAGTTTTTGAATATATGTAGAAGTTATTATACCAGATATAATCGAACCGATTGCTAGATAAAAAGAAAGTTCGAAATCAAAAAAGAACCTTCCTTTAATTGTAATGCCAAAAATTTGGTAAAACGAGAAAGTGCATAACCCAATTATTATGCTCAGAATTAGAGCTGTACCAACTCCTTTTTTAAGCGGGTATCCGTAAATTATAACTAACGCTAATACAAAGAATAATCCAGAACTCCCTCCAAATAATCCTGAGTTTAAACCAATAAAGATTCCAAAAACTATTGTTAATAAATAAAATAATCGCGAACCTCGCGATATAAATCCTTGAATAGTATCTGTTTCAGAAGCTAACTGTTCGTCGATCTTTTTATTTAATTCGGTAAGTTCTTCTTCGTTTCTTGCTTTTTTTACGGTCTTGCGTGCCATGTTCTGAACCATTTTTTTTACGGATTCGTAAGTGGGAAAACCTCGCTTAAGAAAAGCAAGCCCTAGAATCATGGTAAATAATGGAACAAACCATCCAAAAATGCTGCCTAAAGGACTTATCATTAACGTAAAAACTCCAAAAAACGATATAAATACGGCTATAATCATTATTATGAAAATATCTACTCTAATTTTGAATTGTTTTTTCCTGAGATATCCTATTGACACGGCAGCGGCAGTAATCAAATCATTTAACAGATTTATTGCAATAGCTAAAAACACATCTCCAGTGAATAACAGAACAATGGGAAGCACAATTCCCAAACCAGTTTGACCAATAAAACTTATACTTATTCCTACAAGCGCACCTATAGATATTAATATTACGATTTGATATAATTCCAATGCCATTAAATATTCACACCTTTTATTCTTTAATTTAACAATAATTAAATAATAATTACTGTTGTTACATAGCTGCAACTCTCTTAGGAAATTTGGATTGTGCCTTAGGTTTTATTTGCTAAACCATAAAATAATTTATCAAGATGTATTGGCTCAATATTTTCTTTCCATTTAGACTCATTTTGTTCGATCCATTCCTTATATTTTAATCTATTTATTTGCTTTATCTCATTTGGAAAGATATTTATCAATCTTGTTACAATATTTTGAATAACTTCTAAAGAAAAACTTTCTTTTTCATCAAGGGCATCAAAAAAAAGTTCAAGAGCACTCATGCGTTTAACTGGTAGGAATAATCTTATGATACTTTTAATGATTTTATCAAAACTTTTTTCTTTTGACATTATATTGAAATTCAATGAATGTGTTGTAAGAAGTCTATTAATCTGAGTAATTTTCTCATTATCGATAAACATTTCTTTAGTACAAAAATCTATACAACGATTACATAAATAACACTCGCCTTTTGCACTGTGTTTAAAACCTTCTAAAGTAGGGCAAATTTTTTCACATATATTACATTCAATGCAAGCTGCGGTTCTCCTTATTTTCAATGGACTTATCTT
>DAOUUT010000273.1 GCA_030668025.1 Promethearchaeota archaeon | reverse complement strand
TGATTAAAGATTCATTTCTTCTATTTTCAATTTGATATCTATAGCCTCTTCTTTTGATATTTTATACAGGAAGCAAAAAGCAACCGTACCAATTATAGTTATAATCATTGGAATTATAGACATTTGAAAAAGTAAACCAAACTTTGCAGTATCAGTGTTCCCTGCTGCTAAAATTGGATCATAACCCGTAAAGATTGCTATAATCGCAAAAATTACTGTCTGTAAAAAGTACGAGAAAGCTGTAAAAATCTTGTAAATACCTGAATAGCTTCCTTCTTCACGTTTTCCGGAATTAACTGTTGCGTTGTCTATACCTTGTGCTCTCAGTAACCCGAAAATAACTCCCGCAGTTGCACTAAATCCAACACCCGCCAAAGCAAATACTAAAGTTAAACTAATTAAATCAGTAACAAACATCAAAGAGAAATACGCGATAATATTACAAAACATACCCGCTATATATGCATTTCTAACACCGATTTTTCTAGAAATCCATGTCCACAAAGGAGCGAGAAGAAATCCAATACCATTCACCATCAAAAGAGGTAGAGCAGTAGCCCCTATATCTAATCCTAATGAATGTTCCACATAAAAATTAAGCCCATATAGAAAACACGCCCCAGCTACAGACCAAGAAAAACCTGCGATTGTAATTCCCATCCAACTACGATCTTTAAAAATCCGTTTAAACACTTCACCCACAGGGGATGATCCCCTTTGTGAACTGTCCAATTCGGCACGAAATTCCTTCATTTCTTTAGGTTCTCGAATTCCAAAACTATATGGAACGGCCAAAATGTAAGCAAAAATAGCAACAAGAACTACAGTTCCTAAATATCCAATTGACGATATGAATATAGGGATTAAGACATTGATAAAAATTGTTGCTATACCCCCTATAATTGCTCCTATAACGATTACCTTTCTTCTATGGGGATCTTCCCTAAATAAATCGGGGAATAAAGCCATTTCATTAATCTCCCTTGATGTCATAAAAATTTCGTATATCACCATAATAACCATTAGCCAAATTACAGATATCAGAATGTCAGGTGAAATTTGGATAAAACATATGATTAAAAAAATTGGACCTATAACTAAACCTCCAATAATCCACGGAAATCTCTTTCCAAATCTTGAGGTTAATTTCTTAGATTTATCAGCTAGGTATCCAATTATTGGATCATTTACACCATCCATAATCGAATATATTAAATAGATCAATGGAATTACTGCTGTTGGTATTAAGAGAATTGTAACCGCATAATATTGAATTTGACCCCACATCGTAAACAATAAACCACTACTTATACCGCCAAAAGTATAAAAAACCATCTTTTTTGTGGTGATTGATTCAGAAAATTTCATTTTTTGTTGTTCTGTCATGATATATTCACTTGAAATATTGCATATCTAATTTAAATAAGGTAGTATTTATAGGTTTTCAAAAAGATCCAAAATTGGACAAAAAACTAGTATTGCAAAAAGAATAACATTTTTTTTAAGATTGTAACACTTAATATTCGAATGAGTGGGATTTTATTTTTAATAAATAAAATTTTCTCTGGCTCATTAACAAAAATAATTAAAAGGACCGACTTTCTATGAATATTTTATTTGATTTACTGCTTTTACTATTAACATTTATCTATGTTTTTGCTACTATTTTAATACCAGTTCAATTGAAGAAGAGAGATAAAATCACTAAATTCCAAGCTCGTAAAATGGTGCATTTATTTGCTGGGTTAAGTATTTTAATAACTCCATATTTTACTTGGCCATGGTGGGCTGTATTATTAGCTAGTTCAATGACAATTTTAACTTTTTTGAGTTCAAAAAAAAGTAAGGTAAAACAGTTAAGAGATTTATACGATTCAATAGGAGAAGAAGCAGAAGAAAAAGCGGGTTATTTGCAGGGGCCATTTCATTATTGCTTATCGATTACAATATTGATCACACTTTTTGTTATTATAGCTCCAGATCAAATGTATTTCCCAATTGCTGGAATTCTATTAATGATAATCTCTGATACTCTAGCATCGTTAATTGGCAAAAAATACGGAAAAATAAAAATAAAACTCCCGTGGCCTAACACTACGAGGACTTTGGAAGGCTCGTTAACATTTTTTGTAAGTGGATTTATTCTTTGTTTCATTGCTTTTACGTTTTTAGGAGTCACAAATCCAATAACGCAAGTACATCTCTCCCTTGAAGTTGCTCTTATATATGCCCTAATTACTAGTGCTTTGGCGACCATAATTGAATTAATCTCTCCATCGACGTGGGATGACCTAACAGTGCCTATCTTATCAACGCTAATAATTTTTCTAATAACATTAATTTAATCTTAAATCTAACTTTTTATTTTTTATTATCATTAGAGCTATCGTTTTCATCTAAAAAATAAAGAAAATCAAAATGGAAAATTTAAAGAATTTTTTTGACGTAATCGTAGTTGGAGCAGGAACGGGAGGCAGTACAGCTGCTCGGTTTGCCGCTGAAAAAGGTTTAAAAGTTTGCCTTATCGACAGGAAGGAAAAAAATAAAATCGGCGATAAAATTTGTGGAGACGCTGTTGGAACAGACATTTTTGATTTTTTAAGTATTAACCATCCAAAAGGAGAAGAACTTTCGTGTCGTATCAAAGGCGCAAAATTATATACCCCTGACCTAAAAAAATGTATTGATTTAACTGATTCAAAACAAGCGGGTTATATTGTTAATAGAATAGCGTTTGGGCAAAGATTACTTAACGAAGCGTTAGATGCCGGTGTAGAGCAGTTTATGGATAAAACGATGGTCTTAGATTTATTATATAACAAAAATTTTGTTGCTGGAGTAAAAGTAAAGCTAAAAAATGGCGAAAAAATAGATTTAAAATCTAAAATTGTAATTGATGCGTCTGGATTTTATTCTCCAATAAGAAAGAATATAAAAAGCGCTTTAATCGAGAAAGAGATTTTAAAGGAAGATAGCATTCTTTGCTATAGGGAAATTGTAAAATTCTCTCCTCAAGACCTAAAAGTTAAAGATCCTGAATATATTTCAATAACCTTGAATAGCGATAAAGCACCGGGAGGATATATATGGTATTTCCCAAGAAATGAGTCATCCGTCAATATTGGTTTAGGCGTGTTTATGGATTACAAGGGTAAAGTAAAAAACCTATATCAACAAAATGTTTTTAAAGAATATATTAAAACTTCAAAGTATGAAATTCTCTCTTCTGGAGGTGGCGTAGTGCCCGTTAGAAGACCTATTTGGTCGTGCGCAGACGATGGTATAATGCTCATTGGAGACGCCGCTTGCCAAGTTAATCCACTTCATGGTGGTGGGATCGACCCTTCAATGAGAGGTGGTTTTTTTGCTGCCAACACTGCTTTAACCGCTATTGAAAAAGAAGATTACTCAATCAACTCATTATGGGGTTATAATTATAATGTAATGACCAGTATCGGCGTGGAATTTGCTTCATTAGATTTGCTAAGAATGACTCTCCAAGTTCTACCCAACGATGATCTAAATTTTGCTTTGCAACAAGATTTACTAAGTGGAGAAGAAATTCTCGAAATCTCATCAACTGGACGAATGGATTTATCGTTGCTTAACATGGTAACAAAGGCGTTTAAAGGCATCTCTAAGCCCAACCTATTATTAGATTTGAATTACCTTAGAATAAGAATGAATGAAATTTCTAAATTATACAAGAACTTTCCAAATGATATTGTAAAATTTGAAGAATGGAAAAATAAAGTTATACAAGTATATGATAAAATTAAGAAAACGTTAATAAAGACTAAAATAGTAAATTAATTATAATTAGTGAATTTTATGGTTGATGTATTGACTAAAAATACCTTGAAGACGAGCGTTTACGAATATTTAATTAATAAAATAAATAGCGATGGTACACTTCATTTTTCTTTAATAGATCCAGATCCCACTAAACAAAATCCCACCAAAGCAGGAAAAATGGCTCTTTTCGCCGAGCAAGCAGGTTCAGATGCCATTCTGATTGGTGGAAGTACCGTTTTTGACCAGAGGTTTGTTGACGAGACAATATTGGCAATTAAAGAAAAAGTAAGTTTACCAATTATTATTTTTCCAGGAGGTATCGCAAATGTTTCAAAAGAAGCAGACGCTATTTTATTTATGTCTCTATTAAATTCTGAAGATCCATATTTTATTATTGGACAACAAGCGCTTGCTTCATATACAGTGAAAATGGCTAACCTTGAAATAATCTCCACAGGATATTTAATTGTCGAACCTGGTGGTACAGCAGGATGGCTCGGGAAAGCCAAATTACTTCCAAGAAAGAAACCTAAATTAACTGCTGCATATTCACTAGCAGCTGAATATTTTGGCTTTAAACTTATATATTTAGAAGCTGGGTCCGGTAGTGAAAGACTTCCCACCGAAATTATTCGGCTTTGTTCAAATATGTTAAGTATTCCAATAATTGTGGGTGGAGGAGTTAATACTAAAGAAGACGCTATAAATTTTGTTGAAGCGGGGGCAGATATCATCGTAATG
>DAOUUT010000216.1 GCA_030668025.1 Promethearchaeota archaeon | reverse complement strand
AGCTAATAATTTTAGATTTATTAAAAATATCAAATAAATAATTTATTAGATGACTTAAATATATTTATAATAGGAATGAAATTTCTTGTAGATGCCATGCTTGGCAAATTATCTCGGTTCTTGAGAATTTTTGGATTCGATGCAATTTATGCCAACGATTTAATCGATTATTATCAAGCCGATCCCGTTCTGGACGAAAATTTAAAACAATACGCCGAAAAGTATGATAGAATAGTTATAACCAAAGATTTGCCGTTCTATCAAAAAATGAGAGAAAAAGCTATATTTCTAGAAGGAAAAGGTGTCTATAACTATTTAAACCAACTTAAAGTAAAGCTAAAATTAAACTTAAAGTTTAACATTCAGGATGCGAGATGTTCGACTTGTAATTCACCTCTTCAAGAAGTTCCTGATAAGATTTTGATAAAAAACTTAGTGAAACGTGAAACTTTCATAAATTATGCTGAATTTTATCAGTGCAATAATCCAACATGTAGAAAAGTATTTTGGAATGGGCCACATTTAGCGGATATTAATAGAAAAATACAAAATATGACCGAAAACTAAGTCTTAGTGCTTGAGAAGAAGTTCTTTTTTATATCGTCAAATCTTGTTTTAACATTTTCTGCTTCTGCTTCTGCTCCTCCCTTTTTAAACATTGTATGCGCTTGAGAGAGTAATTCAAGGGATTTTTTGTATTCTTTGTTTTTGAGATGGTTCTCGGATAACTCAACTAAATAGTTTCCTTTTTTAACGAAAAACTCGATAAATTGCGCAGAAGTATCAATTTTTCTACTCATTATAAACAATTCGTTTTTTTTTGGCTATATGTATCTTATAAACTTAAATTAATTAAAATTTTTGTGTTTTTGTGCTTTTATACGGAACTCTCGCATCTCAATAACTTTTCCTTTTAAACGAGATTCGTCAGCAGCAAATGCCATGAGATGACTTTCTAAAGTTTCGTTTGCGTTTGTTAATGGTTGGGATTTGCTCTTACTAACTAAATTTTCTAAAAACGCATCGATTAATGAGAAATCGCCACCGCCGTGACCAGAATAATCAAGAGTGAGCTGTTGAGAAAAAATTACTTTTTCAGTACCTGAAAAATGATCGAATAAGGTAATTTTCTGCCCCGCATCGGCGAATTGTCCAATTAGTGTAGCTTTAGTCCCGTCAATCCTTAATGTACGCCCCTCCCGTTCACTAAATCCATGCATTGTTAAATTAACTGTAACTTTATTTTCAAATTCGATATTAACAACCTGATGGTCAACTACATCGTTATCGCATTTATAGACGCACCTACCGTAAGGGCTCGTTTTTAGAATTTTCAATTTCGTTTCATCAGAGTAATCTTCGGTACTTTCTTCAGGAAGACCGGAATAAAGAGGTTCCACGGGCCATTCCCTATAATATCTCAATCGCTGTGAAAGTTTAACTAATTTACTCAGTCCAGTAAAGAATTGTATATGATTTTTTCTCAGATTAGCGAGAAATCTCAATCCTTTTTTCTCACTTTTTTCTAATATTTGAATTATCGGAATTATATCAATATATATTCTTGGAGCGTAATACAAACAAGTATTTTCTATAGGACATCCTTCTACGCAATATTCTGGAGCATTCTTAGGTGCATTGGCTGAATTAAAATGTATTAGACTTCCAAACGAACTTAATTTTTTTGGTAAAGCACCAACCATCCAAAATAACAAATCAAGATCGTGACAGCATTTTGCCAGTATCATAGGGGATGATGTTCTTACATTCCTCCAGTTTCCTCTAACAAAACTGTGCGCCATATGATACCAACTTACATTTTCTCGATGTGAAATGTTTACAAGATTTCCCAATAAACCTTTTTGAATAGTATCCTTAATAGTCGAAAAGAAATTTGTATATCTTAAAACATGGCTAATTCCTAGTATTCTACCAGTCTCCTCAACTTTTTTGACAATTTCGATACAGCCTTCTAAAGTATGAGCCATAGGTTTTTCTAATAGAACGTTGTACCCTATTTCTAAAGCTTTGATTGTTGGTTTAATGTGCATTTGATCCTGTGTGCAAATAAAGGCAGTTTCAGCTAATTTTTCTTCTTGTAATAAATCCTCCCAACTTATAAAACATTTATTAGGCGGAATTTCATGAAGCTGGGCAAATTTTTCTCTTCTGATCTTAATAGGTTCAGCAACGGCTACAAATTTCAATTTTTCTGGATATTTTAATGCATATTCCCCATATGCAGTCATCCCTCTATTACCGGCACCAAGCAAAATTGCTGTTAAAGTTTCTTTTGCTTCCTTCATTATTTTTACTCTCCCTTTTTTATTATAAATTGTTTGAATAAATATTGTAAGATATTTTTAAAAATTTAAGAACATTTTTAATTATTACGTGATAGTTATAACGTCTATAAGGAAATCTAAGCTCTTTTAAAAAATAAATATATTTAGGTTTTTAACACTGAAGGGATTTTTCCTTCAATTAAAAGATAATCTAATAGAACTATAGCTGCCATAGACTCAACAACTACAACCGCTCTTGGGACAACACACGGATCATGACGCCCTTCTATTTTAATTTCCTCTTCTTTCATTGTTTTGACATTAACTGTTTTTTGAACTAATCCTATAGAAGGCGTTGGTTTGACTGCAACAGTGAATTTAATTGGCATCCCTGTAGATATCCCTCCTATAATTCCACCAGAATCATTTTTCGAGGTTCTAATTTTCCCCTCTTTTATAGTCCATGGGTCGTTATGCTCAGACCCTTTCATTTTTGCAGCCTTAAACCCAGCGCCAAACTCAATTCCTTTTATTGCGGGTATTGAAAAAATAGCTTTGCTAATATTAGATTCAAGACTATTGAAAATAGGTCCACCAATTCCAACAGGAAAGTTACTAATTATACAACTAATAGTTCCTCCGATCGAATCGTTAGCTTTTTGAACTACTTCAATTTCATGTTCCATTTTTTTTGATAAATCTGGATTTATTGCTCTTATAGGTGAAATTTCTCTTTTCTGGATAAAATCGTTGATATCTTTAATATTATAATTTATTGAATCTTCAATTTTCCCAATACTCTTTGTATACGCAAAGACTGAAATATTAACCTTATTTAAGATTTGTTTAGCAAGTGCTCCTGCCATTACGAATCCTGCTGTAATTCTTCCTGAAAATCTTCCAGAACCGCGATGATCGGCGAAATCACCAAATTTCTGCGAAAGAACATAATCCACTTGAGACGGTCTAAGCACTTCTTTAAATTGCTCATATTTTGACGAATCCACATCCTCATTTTTGACTATTAGACAAATTGGAGCTCCTGTTGTTTTATCATTAAAGATTCCCGATAAAACTTCGGCTTTGTCTAGTTCTGCTCGTGATGTAGTTAAATGAGATTGTCCAGGTCTTCTTTTATCTAATTCTCTTTGTATAACATCTAAATCAAAATCTAACCCCGCAGGCGCTCCATCAATAATAACACCTACTAACATACCATGACTTTCTCCAAACGAAGTGATTTTAAAAATTTTTCCAAATGTGTTATCTCCCAATTTTATCATCTCATCTATTAAAGGATACAATCAATTATATGATATAATTAATATATTAAGAGTAGTTTTCACTTATTATTTTTTATGAATCTTTCTCCATCGTAATTCTAAGATATAAAAAAATAAAGTTATAATCGAGGTTTTCTTTTATTTTTATTTAATAACTAATAGTTTTAAATGTTGAAATATCCCAAATGAAACTTCGAATATCCCCTACAACGAGACTTCAAGGTGAAATTATTGCGCCACCTTCTAAAAGCTATTCACATCGTGCTTTTATAGCTGCGAGCCTTGCTGAAGGCGTATCAATAATTAAAAACCCTTTAACTTCTGGTGATGTTAAGGTTACTATAGATTTTTTAAAGTCTTTGGGCCATAGAATTATGAAAGTATCAAAGGATACATACCTAGTTAAGAGATATGAAGGTTTAATTAAACAAATTAGTCCTTTATTCGACTGCAAAAATTCAGGCACTTCTATCAGGATATTTAGCGCGTTAGCTATGACGATTGAAGAGGGACTTTCTTTTTCGGGTGAATTTATTAAAAGAAAGAGACCAATTCTTCCATTACTAAAAGCTTTGGAAAATATTGGCGGTAGCTATGACTTAACTGAAGAAACATTAACTATCAAGCGAAAAAGTGAAAAATGTAGTACAATAGAAATTCAAGGAGATGTTAGTTCTCAGTTTGTTTCAGCTCTTTTGATGGTATGCCCATTGTTAATTTGTAAAAAAATTGATTATATTAAAGTTGAAATTACATCTCCTCTTATTTCCTATCCATATATAACTATAACTTTAGATGTTTTAAACTCATTTGGAATTAACATTCAAGAAAGTTTAGACGAACTGAAAGTTGGTAAATACATAATCACATGTGGGCAGAATTATAGACCCCAAACTTACGAAATACCTGGTGATTTTTCTTCTATTTCTTTTATTACAGCTGCGGCTATACTTTCACCAGAAGACTCTAAGATCATTATAACCAATCTTAATTTTGACAAACCTCAAGGGGATCAAAAAATAATTAAGATTTTACAAGAGATGGGAGCAAATATCGAAGTTAATCGAGATAAAAATTCTATTACTGTAAATGGTAATATAAAAAAATATCCATTAAATGGTTTGGAGATTGATATCCGCGAAAATCCCGACTTATTCCCGATATTATCCATTATTGGCGCATTTGCTAACGGTAAGACTGAATTATATAATGCTTCAAGTCTAAGAGATAAAGAAAGCGATAGGATATTAATAATTGCTAGAGAATTAGGAAAAATGGGAGTTGTAGTAGATGAAAAAGAAGATAAACTTACTATATATCATTGTGATAACTTAAAAGGCGCTAACATAAATCACGAAAACGATCACAGGGTTGCTATGGCGTTTACCGTTGCGTGTTTATATGCTGAAGGCTTTTCTCAGATAGGGGATATTGAAATTGTGAAGGATTCTTATCCAAATTTTATTGAAGATATTAAAAAATTAGGAGCAAAAGTAGAATTAAAATAAATTGTAAAGCGAACTGTAACTTATCTAAATGATTTTTGCCTTCGAGCGCGAGCTTTCTTTCCACCAAAATGCTTTGGTTCGGTTCTCCTCGAATCCCCTGAAAGTAAAGACTCGTCATACTCTCTAAAGGTTTTTTCAATAGTTTTTGTTCCAATAAATTTATTTATGGATTTAGCAATGGCAATACGGACGGCATCTGTTTGACCCATTGTCCCACCACCTTTTACGCTTATAGTGATATCACATTTCTCTAATTTGGGATGATCGATAACTTCGAAAACTTCTTGAATTCTCATCCTACCAATATCCGGTTCATAATTTTTTAAAGGGACATTGTTAATTTTAATCTGTCCTTTCGCAGGATATTTTAATACGGCACGAGCAATCGCCGTTTTTCTTTTACCCGAAGATTGAACTATTTTTGTTTTTTCAGACATAGTATTTAAGCCTCAATTTGTGCATTTTTCCATCCAATTCGAGAGCAAAGGTTTTCTAAAGTAATAAATTTGTTATAGTACGAGAGTCTTTGCTTATCTGCATTAGGTATTTCTATAGAAATTAACTTTTGATATCTGTCCTGGAAGCGGTGTGGAATAGCTCCGATATATACATGAACCCTTTTAAGAGCGTCTTTACCTCTGATTTTCTTTGTAGGAAGCATTTTTTTAATTATATTTCTCATAAAAGTATCAGGTCGCCTTGGCCAGAAGGGCCCTCTTCTAGGGTTTGTAGCGGTGCTTATATTGAGCTTAGATAAATATTTTTCATGAATATTTTGTTTATTACCACTAATTATTGCTTCTTTAGCATTAATTATAACAATTCGGTCACCTAATAGCGCTTTCTTAGCTACCTGACTACAAAACCTTCCTAAAATCTTGTTTTTCGCGTCTATTAACAGATACTCTTGCATTTAAATCTTTCTCGTTTTTAATTATCAGTAAAATACCTTTACTTCTTTTCCTTCAGGATTTTGTTCAAGCAATTCTTCAATTGACAAGAGTTTGCTCCCTGAAATTTCAATTTTTTTCCGAGCAGTTTTAGAACAATCCAAACACGCAATAGTTAATTTATGGTCTAAATCACCAAGTGCCAATACCTTACCTGGAACTACTATAACATCGTTTTCTTTAGTTTTTTTATTAATTCGGTAGATGTTTGCTTCTATTCTATTGCTTCGAGGTCCGGAAAGCTTTTTTGAGACCATTCTCCACACCCGTCGTCTTGTTTTCCATAAATTTCTAATTAAACTTCTTACGTAATAATTTGAAGGGCCGCTTATACGATGACTCATTTTGTGCTCAATTATTGAAATTTTACGATATTAATCTTGAAAATTGCTCAAAACTTAAATATTT
>DAOUUT010000250.1 GCA_030668025.1 Promethearchaeota archaeon | reverse complement strand
TCAGAGCGCTCCTAACATTTGCCTTATTGACATTACTAATCGTTGCAATTTAACATGTCCAATTTGTTTTGCAAACGCAAGTGCGAAAGGGTATGTTGTAGAACCTACTTTTGATCAACTTGTTCAAATAATGGAACACTTCAGATCAATGAAACCCGTCGCAGCTGTTATGCTACAAATCTCCGGTGGAGAACCTACTATTAGAGATGACCTACCAGATATAATTCGTAAAGGGAAAGAACTTGGTTTTACTGAAGTTATGGTCACAACTAACGGCGTTAGATTTGCCAAATCTATCGATTTCCTTCAACAATGTAAAGATGCCGGGATGGATGCCATTTATTTACAGTTTGATGCAACTGACGATCCAGAAGTCTGGAAAAAGATACGGGGCGTTAACCTATGGCCTTTAAAGAAGCGAGTAATCGAAAATTGTCGAAAGATAGGATATTTTGGTGTAATGTTAGTTCCGGTAGTAGCTAAAGGTATTAACGATCACCAAGTAGGAAACATTTTAGACTTCGCAAAGGACAATAGTGATGTGATCTCTGGAGTAGTATTCCAACCTGTTTCTCTTTGTGGACGGATCAGTTTCGAGGAACTGATGGATTTGAGATATACAACTTCAGATCTAAAGCTAGCAATTAATAAACACACAAATAATGCAATACAAAGATTTTACCCTATCGCATTTATGGCAAAAACGACTAGATTATTAGCTTGGTTCGATGATGTCCCACAGTTTAGTACAACGAGCCATAAAGACTGCGGATTCGCCTCTATCATGATAATTGACGAAAAAGAGCAATGGAAGTCGCTAGACGATTATTTTGACACGGAAGGGCTTGTAAGATGGTCAAATAAAGTTTATGACATGATTCAAGGAAAAGAAGTTCCAAAACCTACAGGTTTCTTAAAAGGTATAAAACTTGAAGATTTTGGCGCTGTTGCTAGCACTGTTGGAAAGTTCATTGACGATATGACCGGTCTCGGATATCGGCAGATGATGAAAGCCTATTTCTTTGCCGGCTCAGTTAAGTTTGTATCGCAACCAGAGAAATTTTTAACCAGCAAAACTTATCAAGGTTTTGTACGATTGGTTTTGTCTCCGAATTTATCCTCTGCGGCGAGTTTCTTGCATTCGCGTAATCTTTTCATCTCAGCCATGCATTTCCAGGACGCCTACAACTTTGACCTCGATAGAGTTTGCAAATGCTTGGTACACTATGGTGTAATTGACCCTGAAGACCCTTCTAAAGTCTTAGAGATTCCTTTTTGTGCTATGAACACACTACATAGAGAAAGAATAGAAAAGGGCAATGTAATTTCAGATCAAGCTGCCAAAAAGCCAGAAGTTATCCAAGCTGAAATAAAGGAATTGTTAGAAACCGTTAAAGAATAATTTTTTTTTAATCTTGTTTTATTTATAATAATTAAGAAAGTTAATTTTGAAATAGTAATTCTAAATTACAACTAAATTGTTAACTATAAATAACTTAAAGTGAAAAAGGTTATTATGACTATTTTATTAAATCCGAAACAACATAAAAGGTATTATCCGGACACGAAGTCAAAAGAGATTATGCTTAAAACCATAGAATTTTTCGAAAATAAAGGGAAAGCGAAAATTAAGGAGGACGATCAAAAGCGAGTATGGTATTCTGATTTCCTTGAATTTCAAAAAAAAAATAAGATTTTTGCCCAACTATTAACCCCGTCTCAATACGGAGAAGATGAGAATTTTCGATGGGATACATGGAGAATATGCGAGTTTAATGAAATTATTGCATTTTATGGACTGGCCTATTGGTATACTTGGCAAGTTTCAATTCTAGGTCTTGGGCCTATTTGGATGAGTAAAAACGAAAAAGCAAAGGAGAAAGCAGCGAAATTAATTGAGGAAGGCGCTATATTTGCTTTCGGACTATCTGAGAAAGCACATGGAGCAGATATTTACGGAACGGAAATGGCATTAACTCCTCAAGAAGATGGTTCATTTAGAGCTAATGGAGAAAAGTATTATATTGGCAATGGTAACGAAGCAGCAATGGTGTCAAACTTCGGCAAATTTGCTGATAAAGATGGAAATATCCCTCCCTATGACATGAAAAATAAAGAACAATATGTTTTCTTTATAGCAAATTATAAACACAAAAACTATGAATTAATAAAAAATGTCTGCGACAGTCAAAATTATGTTGCAAATTTTGCACTTCACGATTATCCTATAACTGAAGAAGATATCCTTTCCAAAGGAGAAGACGCATGGAACTCATCCCTTAACACGGTTAACGTGGGGAAATATAATTTAGGATGGGCTTCAATAGGACTTTGTACACATGCATTTTATGAAGCAATTCATCATGCAGCTAATCGAAGGCTCTATAATATGTATGTGACTGATTTTCAGCATGTTAAACAAAACTTTGTTGATGCTTATACTCGTTTAGTCGCTATGAAATTATTTGGACTAAGAACGGCTGATTATATGAGAATAGCATCTAATAAAGACCGTCGATATCTACTTTATGCTCCCGCTATGAAAATGAAAACAACTACTCAAGGAGAGGAAGTTATCAATCTTTTATGGGATGTGATTGCGGCAAAAGGGTTCGAAAAAGATATGTTTTTTGAAAGCGCTGCAAGGGATATCCGTGCTTTACCGAAACTAGAAGGCACCGTTCATGTAAATATCGCCTTAATTTTGAAATTTATGATGAACTTCTTTATGAATCATAAGAAATATGAGGAAATTCCAAGACAAGATCAAGCTAAAGATGATACATTCCTTTTTAATCAAGGTCCAACTCGTGGATTAGGAAGGGTTCGCTTTCATGATTGGAAACAAGCGTTTGAACAATACGATTTACCCAATGTCAAAATATTTTTGGAGCAAATTAAGATGTTTAACCTTATGGGCGTAAAGGCTATGCCTAGTGTCGAACAACAAAAGGATATGGACTTCATGCTTTCAGGGATTGGCGAAATCTTTTCTCTTATTGTATATAGCCATTTAATCGTTGAAAATGCTAAAATATATGATATTGACGAAGATACTATAGACCAAATATTTGATTTTCTAGTGAGAGACTTTTCCAAATACGCATTAAATCTATATAATAAATCTAGTACTACTCCTGAACAGATGGAATGGTGTTTGAAGATGATTAAGAAACCTAATGTCGATATTGAGCGTTTTGGTAAAGTGTGGGATATAGTTCACTCATTAAAGGACGCATATGAAATGAATGAATAATACTAAGTATTTTTCTTTACTTTTTTTCTTTTTCTTTTTCTATATATTTTTATTGCTAATTTTAAATTTTTTTCTAATTTTTAAGGGATTTTATTAGTTTTAATGAAATTCAATCCTAATTTAGAATGCAAAAGTGTTTTATTACTCAAAATAAACAAACAACTGAAATGAATTTTGCAGAAAGAAAAATAGTTCGTATTTGAAAATAAAACAAACTTTAAAAAAAAAAACTTAAATGTTTTAAAAATTCTAAAAATATAGAGCTAGGCAACATGGAGATTTTTAGAAATAAATTAGCTTTTTAAGTTTAACATTAATATCTAAAGTTATAACAAGAATATATTAATTCAAACTCTATGGCAAATAATACGAATATGATAGGGGAATATCCTGGAATAGTTAAAAATAGAGTGCTAACGGCCTTATTGCAATCTTATTTAGATAACTTAGATTACGATGGGATGAAATCGATATTGAGAGAAGCCGAATTAATGAAACTAAAAGATATAAGAGAAGTAGATCCCAATGGTGCTATTGACTTCTTTTCTTTTAAAAAAATTATATCTGCTCAAAATTGTTTGTTATATGATTCTACTAAATTATTACACGAAATTGGACGGAAGTTCTCGTTTTATTTGTTTCCTTTTGGAAAAAATTTTGGAGAAATAATTAATGAATTAAATCAATTGATTGTTGCTGATTGGCAAGTTAAAATTGTGGAAAACACACCTGAATCGGTGATCATTCGAGTTGATAAATGTATTTTTTGTTCAGAAATTGGAGTTTCTTGTGAATTGTTCAAAGGTTTTATAATTCACTCGTTAGAAAAAAATTTACCTTCAGGTTTTAGCGTGGTTCCATTTGGAAACATAAAAGAGAATGTTAGCGATCCAAATCACAACTCATTTATTTTGAAATTAAAAATTGAGAAAACATTTATAACCTAAAATGACAAAAGCTTATATATAACAAAAATCAAAATAAATTTTATTGTATCAATATCTATATAAAAATTACACTTTATTAATTAGTAAAATTGCCAGCAGATGGATTATCCACAGAAGAAATAAAGGAATATGTTTTTAAAATCACAATTCTAGGAGATTCAGCCGTTGGTAAGACTTCACTTATCAATCAATTTGTAGAAAGTTCTTTTGAAGACGACTACAAACCCACATTAGGTGCTAATATAATCAGGAAGGATGTTTCTACAGGGGATGTTAATGCAAAAGTGCGATTAATAATGTGGGATCTTGCAGGTCAAGAAAAGTATAATGTTATAAGGTCTATGTACTTTCAAGGATGTGTTGGTGCATTATTAGTTTTTGATCTTACACGACATAACACTTTTAACAACATTAAGTCAAAATGGTTAAAAGATTTTAAAAATTACGTCAAAAAAGAAGGTGCTTACATATTAATCGGCAATAAAGTCGATTTAAACGACCAACGCTCAGTAACTAATGATGAGGGTGCTAACCTCGCTAAGGAGATTAATGCTAGCGATTTTATTGAAACGAGCGCTAAATACGGCGAAAACGTAGAGAAAGCTTTCAAAAACTTAGTGTTTCAGATATTACGAAATTATGGAGAAAAAATCTGAGATAAAATTGGTTGATTAAGAAATTTTCAATTATACTTCTTTTAAATTAGTAATCATTCTATTTAATTACAATTCGAGAAACGAAAAAAATGAAAGAGTTATCAAAAAAGGTTAATTTAGCGCCAAAGTCGAAAATTCGGGAACTTTTTAATCTTGCCGCAGGGCGCTCCGATGTTATAAGCTTGGGAATTGGACAACCAGATTTCTCAACTCCTGAACCTGCAATAAAAGGAAATGTTAAGGCATTAAACGAGAACATTACATATTATGCTCCGACTAAAGGCGTTCCAGATTTATTGCAGCAGCTTGAACAAAAATTAAAATCAGCGAATAAAATTGAAGCAAATTGGAAGGAAAACCTTATTGTTACTAATGGTGGCTCACAAGCGCTTAATCTCACATTTGCCTCGTTGTTTAACCCTGGTGATGAGCTTATTATTTCGTCTCCAAATTTTATCTCATACTTCTATTTAGGTCTTTTTTTTGGCGTAAAAGTAATTGAAGTTGATAGGAAAAATGATTTTAGTCCAGATATCGAGAAAATAAAAAAATTAATCACAGATAAAACAAAAGCGATTTTAATAAATTCGCCTAACAACCCTACAGGACATTCTTTGAGCAGAAAGGAACTACAAGGAATTGATGAAATAGTTAAGAACAACGACTTG
>DAOUUT010000255.1 GCA_030668025.1 Promethearchaeota archaeon | reverse complement strand
TGGAATCATCTCTACTAATTCTATAACAGATTTCTTGTATTACTTAAGGACTTTGTCCTTTGCTCAAAAGTATAACATATTTATGAAAGGTAATCGAATAGGAATTATTACCGATTCAGGTGGTTCAGGTTCTATGATGACAAAATCATCCGAGTTATATGGTCTAGAGGTGCCCGAATTTTCTAAACAACTAAAAGATGAGCTCTCCGAATTAATACCTTTTACTGCAAGCGCTAACAACCCAATTGATGTTACTTTCGATGTTAATTTTTTAAATATATTTTACAAATTTCCAAAGATGTTAATGAAATCGGGGGAAGTTGACTCAATTATTATTTGGGGCGTTTTTGATTTCGATGATGTGATAGAAACAATCGAAAAATCAGGGATGGAAGTTGACGAGAATGTGAAAAATATGGGTCTCATGTTAGATAGGGCTATTATAAAACCAATTAAGCGCCTAATGAAAAAATATTCGGTTCCCGTTTATTTTAGTGGTCCATTCCCATATAGATTTTCTTGGTTTCAAAAGTTTCTGTCCTACGATATACCCATTTTTGATTTGTGGGATGCTCCACCTAAATGTTTAAAAATTCTGTACGAGTATTCAGAATATCGCAAAAAACGTCAATAATTAAATTATTTATTATCTAAATTCTTTTACAATACTTTTATACTGTAATAATATGATGTTTAATAAGCGCTATTAAGGGGAAAAATTACATAATAATAGAATCATCTAAAAACGCTATGATATTGCTACTAATTCTGTAGATTCTAGAGCTTTATTAATATTTGAAATTAAATAATCAATGTCAAAAGGTTTTTGTTTAAAGCTACAAGCACCTAAGGACAAAACTTCCTCTCTGATACCTGAATCGGCGCTAGCAAAGATTATCATAGCATTATTGTCGAATCTTAAAATTTCTTTTAAAGCCTCAACACCATTTTTAATGGGCATTCGATGGTCCATTATAATTATGGAAGGTTTCTCAACAAATTGTTTATACATTAAAACAGCCTCTTCCCCGTTTCTCGCTATTCCAGCCAATTCAAAACCGCTTTCTTCTATAATCTCCCGGTAAAATAAGCGAAGCAAGGGTTCATCCTCAACAACAAATATACTAACCGTTATTTACCACCTCTGGAATTAATATTACGCAAATATTTCCTTTAGTGTAATCGCCTTTAACTCTATCTTCCATCCAAATTTCACCATTATAACTATCAATAATTTTTTTTACTAATGACAATCCTAGTCCCATGCCATGAATACTAGTCTCTTCGCTATATCCTCTTATAAATATTTGGTTTTTCCTCTCGTCTGTAATGCCGTTTCCATTATCAATAAATTGTATTTTTATATAGTTTATTCCTTCTCTCAATTCTTTAGTTACCTTTACTTCAATATTAATAACTTCGCTATCGTTATAATTTACAGAATTAGTTAAAATATTTTCAAAAACATCTTCTAAGAGTTCATTCGCTAGTATTTTAAAATTGTTTTCAATAATTTGAACTTCAATTTTTATATTTTTTTCTCGGAACGCATTCTTGATGTACTTAATAGATTTTTTTAAAACTTCAATACAATTTTCATTAAACAATGTATTTTCCGATTCTGATAATTTAGAAAGCTTTCGAATGTTTGAGACTAAATTAGCACCTCGCTTAATTTGACTTTTAATTATGCCAATGTTTCTTTTGATTTTCTCTGATTTATCAGGCTTGTCCGGATACATCTCGTTAAGTTGGATGCCATTTGAAATGTTTTGCAAAATATTGTTGATATCATGAGTAAAAATATCTTTGTAGAATTCTGCTCGTCTGTAAGCTTCGCGGTAAATCAGTTCCGACTTTTGTAATTCTATTTCAAAATTTTTACGATCTGTTATATCAACTGAAGTCCCAATAATTCCCTTGATACCTCCTTTCTCATCCAAAAATGGCATTTTATTTGTTAAAACCCATTTTGAGCCATCGGCTGTGTCCCATGGTTCTTCTAAATTTATTATTGGTTTTCCACTATTAACTACTTCTAAATCAGCGTCCCAATAGGCTTGTGCTATTTCTTCTGGATAAAGCTCGGACATATTTTTACCAATTAAATCTTCTCTCTTCATTTTATGAGCATCAGCCATGTATTTATTAACCCAAATGAAGTTATTCTTTGTATCTTTATAGAATACAAGGCCTCCGATATGATCTAGGATCAATTCTAATTCTTCGCTCAGCAATTTGTATTTTTTCTGAGAATCTTTTAAATTTTGCTCTATTTTCTTGCGCTCGGTGATATCTTGAATTGTATTAATAAAAATAGTTTGATTACCGATTTCCTGGGCTATAGAGGATATTGAACCCCAGAATATGGTTCCATCTTTCCGCTTAAATTTTAAATCGAAATTCTTAACTAAACCACCTTCAATCTTTTTAACAAACAGATCTCTGTCAGCTGGGTTGTAATAGTGATTTATAGCAGGGATCTTTAAAAATTCTTTTTTTGATTCATAACCAAAGATCTTGAATGATTGAGAATTGATTTCAGAAACCACACCTTCAAGATTGCTTATAGTCATTCCAATAGGGATGGCTTCTATTATATTTTTGAGTTTTTTTTCCGACTCACGGACGACAATTTCCGCTTCTTTTTTCTCGGTTATATCTTTCCCGTAAACATTTGCATACCCCTCTCCGCTTATTGGGATAACATCAAGGGAAAAAATTCGACTATTTATTGCTATTTCTGTAGTATTAACTTCATTGGTATCAATTGCTTTAATAACGCTTTCTTTTAGCACAGCTGGAATCTCACTACTTTCAGAAATATTGAATAATTCTTCACCTGCTTTATTGGTATAAAGTACTTTTTTTTTTGTCACTCTTAAGACAGGGTTAGGGTTCTCAGATGGGAATTTTGCTAAATCTTCTAAATTCTTCACGATTTTAGGTCTTAGTAATTTCTAATTCTATTTTATATACAAATTTAATGTGAATAAAGTAAAAAGTGTAATCTTGTTTACTTTAAAACTATTTATATTATTTTAGTGGTTATTTTAAAATGATTAATCCAAAACCAATTAAGTTATTCCATTATAATTATGGAAGGTTTCTCAACAAATTGTTTATACATTGAAACAGCCTCCTCCTCGTCCCTCGCTATTCCGGCCACATCAAAACCGCTTTCTTCTATAATATCCCGGTAAAATAAGCGAAGCAAGGGTTTATCCTTAACAACAAATACACTAGCAGTTATTTACCACCTCTGGAATTAATATTACGCAATTATTTCCTTTAGTGTAATCGCCTTTAACTCTATCTTCCATCCATATTTCACCATTATAACTATCAATAATTTTTTTTACTAACGACAATCCTAGTCCCATGCCATGAACACTGGTCTCTTCGCTATATCCTCTTATATATATTTTCTTTTTCCTCTCGTCTGTAATGCCGATTCCATTATCAATAAATTGGAATTTTATATAGTATATTCCTTGTCTCAATTCTTTAGTTACCTTTACTTCAATATTAATAACTTCGCTATCGTTATATTTTATAGAATTAGTTATAATATTTTCAAAAACATCTTCTAAGAGTTCATTTGCTAGTATTTTAAAATTGTTTTCAATAATTTGAAATTCAATTTTTATATTTTTATCTTGGAACGCATTCTTGATGTACTTAATAGATTTTTTTAAAACTTCAATACAATTTACATTAAACAATATATTTTCCGATTCTGATAATTTAGAAAGCTTTCGAACATTTGAAACTAAATTAGCTCCTCGCTTAACTTGATTTTTAATCATGTCAATGTTTTCTTTGATATTATTTGATTTTTCTGGCTTGTTACGATACATCTCGTTGAGTTGGATGCCACTTGATATGTTTTGCAAAATATTGTTGATATCATGAGTAAAAATATCTTTGTAAAATTCTGCTCGATTATATGCTTCTTTTAATGCTTCTGTTCTTTCCTCTACAAGTTCCTCAAGGTGATCACGATATTTCATCAATTCTTCCTCCCGTTTTTTATGTTCGGTGATGTCTCTCCCTGTAGCAATAACCAATTGTTGATCATCTAAAACATAAGGGGCGCTAATCATTTCAAGAGGGAGAATGGTACCGTCTTTTTTCTTATGATAACGAATTGGAATATGTGTGGAAATTTTTTGTGTAGCTTTTTTGGTTTTTTTAGGTTCAGCTGATACATCAGTATTTTTCATTTGAAGCCATTCTTCTCGACTATACCCATACATTTTTTCAGCGGCTTTATTTACATCAACGATTTTACCAGTTTCTTGATCGATTATATAGATGGCATCAGGAATTGTGTCATAAAGTACATGAAATTTTTCTTCAGATTTTCTTAAATTTTCTTCAGCTCTCTTGCGATCTGTAATATCTTGTACAGTTCCAGACATTTCAATTGCCTTACCAGCCTCGTCAAAAGTAACCTCAGCTTGTTCATGAACAAAGCGGACTGAACCATTTGGTAAAACCATGCGGTGATCAATGCTATAAGGTTTATTATCATGTAAAGCTTTATCTACAGAATTATTTACTGATTCTCGATCATCTGGATGGATTGTATCTAAAAATGCTTCATATGTTGCATCAAATTCCAGATGATTTAAACCAAAAATCCGATAAATCTCATCAGACCAATATAATTCATTCTTCACAATATCCCAATCCCAATTACCTATATGAGCAATTCTTTGAGCATTAGCTAGGCTGATTTCCTTTTCTCGAAGCTCTTCAATCATTTTCTTTTGCGCAGTTATATCGCGAAAAATCTCTAATTTAGAGACGCTACCATCTATATTTTTTAAAGGTGTATCAATGAGGTCGTAAGTTTTTTGGTTTTTGAAAGAATACCATTCCCATCTTACGGTTTCTCCTTTAAATACTTCTTGATTTTTACACCACGGACAAACTTCCTCTCGATCGTGAAAATAAGTGTAACATTTCTTTCCTTCGTATCGACCAAATACCTTAGTGAGGATTGGATTTACATATTCTATATCATAATTTGAATCAACGATATACACCCCATCCACCATAGAATTGAAAATATTGATTAAATTATCTCTATTAAGTAGTAATTTCTTTTCTACCTTCTTGCGCTCTGTAATATCGAAAATAATACCATCAATATAGGAAGGATTTCCATTAGCACCTTTAATAGGTCTACCGCGCTCAGAAAAACATTTTACCTCTCCACTTTTATTATTTATGCTGTACTTTACCTCAAACGGAACATTCTTTTCT
>DAOUUT010000167.1 GCA_030668025.1 Promethearchaeota archaeon | reverse complement strand
CCAAAACCAAAATTACCATAATTATCGAAACTTTTTCTTAACATTTTATCGTTATTTACAACAAAAAGTCTTTTAAGCAATTTTTCAGCTTCTTTTCTCCGTATAGTTACCATCGTCCCAATTGGACGTCCTATCCGTAAGTTGAATTCTTTTACGTTTTTCTTAGAAAGAGTTTTTACAGGTGTTTTACCAGAGATCGTTTGTAATACCGTAAAGGCTCTTTCTAATTCTTCGCCCCCAGCACCTACTCCAATATTTAGAACCACTTTTTCTAAGTAAGGTTTCTTCATTGGATGAGTCCACATCTCTTCAAATATTTTTTCTTGTTCTTTTCGTGATTTTTTCTGAGGTTTTTTTGTTGCTTTAGCTGACATAATTGAATTCACTTCTTTATATTATTCTATTTTTGGTAAACTAATTTCGGATTGATCCTCTCCTATAATAAAAGTATAATCGTAAAGAGTTTCTGTATGTTCAGAATTATGTTGTATGGATACCGTGCTTGCTTTCGGACCAAAACGCTTTAATATATTTAAAACTTTTCCCAATTGTCCGATGTTTTTTCCGGACATGATGATCGCTAAATTTCCTTCTTTAAATTTTAAAACTTTAAGAATTTCTTGTTCAGGGATTGAAATTTTTAAAACATCCATTCTTTTGTAAATATCCTCTTTAGTGTTACTTGGGTCTTTAACTCGTATTAGAATATTCTTTCCATCGTGTAAGTTTAATTGAATATGTCCTCCCTTTATCGTGGTTTTTTGGGTTATTCGGCATAATTTAAAATTACTTTCTGCTTCAGTTATTTCATGCAGTATTAATCCGTAGTGAGAATCTGGTAGAATTCGATAATGTTTGTTCGTTTTTTCTATACTTAGTACATCCATTAAACCAACTGGATATGTTGTATCTTTTACTACCCTTCCATCTAACTTAAAATAACCGAGTCCTATTAATTTTTTCGCTTCTCTATGATTATCGACTATCTTCAGAAGATCCCTGACAATATGGAGTAAAGGTAAGCAGAATCTCATTGGATGAGGGCCAGATGATGGCTTCATAAAGAACTTGCCGTGCTTTCTTTTTATTTGTAGAAATTTAGGCGTATTAAGTCTTTTTAACGCTCTTGAACCACCATGTCTAGTCATCTATTTCTCCCCCTCCTCTTTTTGTTTTTTTGGAGCTCTTAACTCTTCGTCCCCTAATCCAAAAACATCTTTCCTGTCAATCATACTTGCTCGCCAGGGGTCCATTTTTTTCTCTTTAGCAAATTTTGTTATTACCAAATTCGATATGTGAATAGCTGGATGAAACTGCGTTCCATCTGCTTTATCAAAAGTTGCTTCCTTAATTTTTGCTCTCTGGTTTTTTGTGATTTCCAAAATTTCTCCCTCAAAATTTTTGAATTCACCCTTCACAATTTTAACCCCATCACCAACTCTAAGGGGAAGTGTTCTAATCCCATACTCATCTCTTAGAAAATCAGCAACTCTTGTTGATAATAGTTTTGATCTTTGATGATTCTTATACGTAAATAACGCTTTCCGCTGCTTTTTGGGTTGTGTTGATTTTGCTTTCATACTTTTTAACCTTATAATTTTAATTAAATAATTAATGAAGAAATGGATGCTAACCGTGGAAATAATTCCGCAGCTTCCCTCGCAATTGGACCCCGAATTTCTGTACCTTTTGGATCGCCTTCCCTGGTTATTAAAACTCCAGCATTATCTTCAAAAGATAATCTTGTGCCGTCTACTCGCCTATATATCATCTTTTGTCTAACTATTACAGCTTTCAATATAGTTCCACGCAAGTCTGGGCGACCTTTTTTAACGGTTACTGTGCAAACTGACCCTACAGACGCTTTTGGCAGTCTTCTCAAACGGGTTTTTGCATGGTCGACGTTAATTATTTGTGCAATTTTTGCACCAGAATTATCAGTAATAAAAATCTTTGAACCATTTTGTACACCGTAACTAGTTCTTGCTTTCATCTGCGTTTTTCTTCCCATTTTTCTTCTGGTTCCCATCTACATCGCCCCACTCTTTATTTTATCTAATACTATGAATGCTTTTGTCTTTGAGAGTTTTCTGCTTTCTCCTACGCGCACTAAATCTCCTACTTGAATTTCGGAAGTCAAACATTCGGGTAAATGACATGCAAGACGCGAATTACGCCTTTCATATCGTTGATACTTCTTAACAAATTGAACGTAATCTTGTCTAACAATTACAGTGTTTTTTGATTTTTTATTAACTACTACTCCTTGAGTAATTTTACCTCTTATTCGTGTATTTCCGTGAAATGGACAATCCTTATCGCCACATTCACGCACTTTTGGAGGATTTACTCCTGGAATACCGATATTTCGAACGCTCATTTTATTTTCTCAACCACTTCTTTTTTTTTAAACTTCTTAATCTGTTTTCAGGAACGCCAACAATTTTAGATCCATTTAATTCTAACGTTCCTTCTCTAAGCTTGAATCTAAAAATATAATCTTTTTTTATATACTTTTTTATTGTATTATTTTTTTCTGACATTAACATATTTCGGGTATCGTCAACTATCATACCAATATCCGAAAATGTAGTATTATTTGATCTTGATTTAAGTTTAGCGTACGCCTTAAAGCCAATTAAATCGTGGTAAATCAAATATTTTGGACTTATCATTATACATTCAACTTTATCATTTCATTTTTTACTGTAAGAACTCTTGCTATTTGTTTCCTTAAGAGTTTTGCCTTTGCAGGATTATCAGCGATACCACCACCCGTTTGTTGGCTATATAACATCATTAATTCTTCTCTTAACGTTAATAGGGTTCGCTCCATTTCTCGATCGTCCATTTCTCGGACCTTTTCCGCGGTAATAATATCCATCTTTTACACCCTTTTTTACTTTTTTACTTCTTTTTCCTTTTTATTATCTTTTTCTTCGCCTTCTTTTTCTGGCTCTAGCGAAATTTCAGAAATATCTTCTTCTTCTACATCTTCAAATAATTCTTTTTCCACTTCGGTGAGCTCTCCTTCTTCTGATGTAATTTCGTAATCTTTCTCTGCTCTCGTTTTAGTTAATTCAGCTTCCTTTTTTCCTTGCACTTTTGCTAGTGCTTCATTATTAATTTTAACTGTGTCTCCCATTCTTATGTCCGCTTGCATAATTTTTACTATGATTCCAAGAGTTCCACTCTTCTGAACGCATTGGGCTACTCCTTTGTCCACTCCTTCTTGAGCGGGTTGACCCGATTTTTTCATTGTACCAGCCCTAAAAACTGTAGTTCTGGCTCTTTGGCTAGTTACCTTACCCGAAACTATAATCTCTGTACCCCTTGCACCAGAATCCATAATTTTGCGTAATATGTAATAACCGGCCCTTCTATAATGCCTTCCTCTATCGAGACTATACGCAAGCCTCTCAGCCATAATTTGGGCGTTTAAATCGGGGTTCAGCACCTCTTCTACTTCTATCTGGGGTAATTCCAGGTCAAATTTGGTTTGTAAGATATCTGTAATCTCTTGAATACGCTTACCGCCTTTGCCTATCACGAGACCTGGACGACTTGTTCTAAGCGTTATCCTCACACCAAGAGGGGTTTGTTGCATTTCAATACCTGCAAATCCAGCTCTAACAAACTCTGAACGCAAGAATTCGTTAATTTGCATCAACTTAATGCCTTGTTCAATGAAATGTTTTGCCAAGGGAGTCATTATCTTTAATATTTAACTTTATTTTTTAATTTATTTTTATTAATTAACTTGGAAATTCGTAAATTACAATTTCTACATGACTTAAATGCCTAAATTTTGCCGTCGATCTACCGTGAGCGCGTTCAATGTAGCGCTTTATGATTCGACCCCTATGTGTAGCAGCGTGAATAAGCCTGCATTGATCGATGTCTAAACCTTTATATTCTGCGTTGGATTCGACGGAAGTGAGAAGTTCATAGATTCTTGCGGCTGCTTTTTGGGGATATCTACCAGCATACCAATTGAATTGTTTTAAATCTTTTCTATGAGCTTGTTTTTTTTTATGTCTTCTGAAAGGCACTGATTGTTTTAACTGAATAACTTTTTCAAGATACCTTTTAGCTTGATCTAATTTCATACCATTTATCACGGCACAAATTTCTCTTGAGGGTTTTGGCTTTATCCGTAAATCTCTCCCTGAAGCTTTTGCCAACCTATCTAAATCGTATTTTTCTTCACTAAAGGAATAACCCCAGTTAGGCATTTTATATCATCTCAATTATTATTTATATTATTATTATATTGATTACTTTAAAGGAACATATTTACTTGAACGTGTGGCTCCAATTCCTGGAGAACCATGTTGAACGCGTCTTCTAGTGAGTGAAAACTCTCCTAAATAATGTCCAATCATTTCTGGTTTTACATCAACAACTTCATATTGTTTTCCGTTATAGACGCCTATTTTCAAACCTACCATCTCAGGAAAAATCAACATATCTCTCACATGTGTTCGCGTAAGAAGATCTTTTCCTCTTTTTTTGGCTCTGTATGCCCGTCTGAGTCTTTCAAGAAGCTTTCTCTGTCTAGGAGGTAATCCTCTTTTTAGTGATCTTCGCGCTCGTGCTGGTAGCAATTGAATAAACGCGTCCATATTCATTCTCTTTAATTCGTCTAATGTGTGACCTCTATAATGAAATTTAAGACGATCTCTTTCTTTTACAAGATCTAATTCTTTAGTCTCTTCTACTTCTTCAGATTCTTTAGAAGATTCTTTGACAGTTTCTTTTATAGTTTCTTCTTTTTTCGTTTCTTTTTGTTCTCCATCGTTCTTTTCTTCATTTTGGGCCATTTTTACACCAATCTACTTGTTCCATTTAATTTATAATGATTTTTTTTTTACACTTTTATTACTTTGTGTAATGAATAGAAGTTATCTATCAAATTTTAATTTTATTAAAACAAAGGAACTAAAAACACAAAATTTAAAAGGATGGAATGTGAACTCCAAGGAAGACTATATCATATCAAAATCTCATATTTTATCGGGTAAAATGAGTAATAAATTCTTACTTTCGTGAATTATAAGTAATGATAATTATTGGGGTTGAACGCTCTTATTATATCTTCCTCGTCGAATTCACCACTCCATTTTTCTTCTATTAAAACAAATTGTTCAGGATTGTTATTTGGATTTATAACGGCGTGGTAAGTCATTTTTGCGTTTAAAAACTCGGTTCCTTTTTCAACAAAATAATATACCTTATTCCCGTTAATTATTATTGGTTTACCTTTCAATACTTTCCACATTTCACTTCTAAATTTATGAGTTTGGATAGAGATTCCTATCTTTGGTTTAATGAATATTAAATTATAATCAGGATATGTGAATTTAATACTGTACCACTTAGATAAAGTATCAATATATCCATCTGGAACATTATATTTCTTGCTAAACCGAAATGGGTCAAAATTTTCTTTTTTAAACGATTCGTACACATAAGGTTTATAAATTACTATATGACTCGAAATATCGATACTATATTTTACATTAATTTCCTCATCTCCTTTATTAATTATCATGTAATAGTTGTTTGGTTTTACAACTAGATTAGACGCACTTAAATTTTGAGTGAGAAAAGTGGTTCCATTTATAAGAAATATTTTTTTTAGAGCATTTGAATCCATCAGAATTGTTAGTTCTTCTTGCCCATTTTTTCTAAGATTTGTGCCTTTCTCAGGTTGAATTATCTCTTCTAACATGTTTTTTACACCTACATCTTCAATATCATATACTTTTTGAAGCGTGTTTCAATTTCGTCAATAAAGGGCATTGATTCTTGCGCTCCTTTCCTTGTTACGGCTATTGAGGCCGCAACTGTTGCGTACTTTACCGAAGTGATTAAATCTTCGCCTTGATTTAACTTGCTTGCTAAAACTCCGTTGAAGCAATCTCCAGCGCCTACAGTATCAACAGGTTTAACCTTAAAAACGGGTATTTCAGTAATTTTATCTTCTTCAGCGTTATATATCATACATCCTTTACTGCCTAATGTAGTTACGATTGTTTTAACTCCTAATTTTGAAATATCTTTTGAAGCTTGAATAATTTTACCTTTAGATTCGCCAACTAACTCTTTAAGATTTAAAAACGAATGTAAACGTAGTAGTTCTCCCTCGTTAGGGATTATTATGTCAATATTTCTCAAAATTGATAAACTAATAGGTTTTAACGGCGCAGGATTAAGAATTTTTACAGCCTTCCCTTGAACTGCTATTTTAAAAATTTCTTCGATTGAATCAATGGGAATTTCCATCTGAACGATCACAGCGTTAGCGTTTTTAATGACTTCGGAATTCATTCGAATGTCTTCTGGCGTTAAATTGAAATTTGCCCCGGGTGCTACACTAATCATGTTCTCTCCGTTTTCGTCTATCAGTATAAAAGCGATTCCACTCGATTCGTAAGGATCCCTTAGAATATGTTCTATGTCTACTCCTTCGTTGTTTAATTGAGAAATCATTTGGTCTCCGTACGAGTCTATGCCGATCTTACCAATAAAAATAGTATTAGATCCAGATCGCACAGAAGCTACCGCTTGATTCGCGCCTTTTCCTCCCAGGAATTGCTTAAATGTACCCCCAGTTACAGTTTCACCTTGTTCCGGTAACCGCTGTGAGTATATGTTTAAATCCATATTACTCGAACCAATAATTAGAACATATTGGTTGTTATTTGACATAATTTTACCACTTTAAAATCGCGATTTTTAGAACTCTCTTCGCTTTATATTATCAATTTATGAAACATCACAATTAAAACCAAGTGATTCTTAACGAATGGTTTTAATTTAATATAGTTTTAAAAATAATATTAAGCAATGTAAAAATGCTTGAAAAAATATACTAAAAACTTAAAACAAAGGTATTAATAATGGCAAAAGATAAGATAATTGGCGCAATCGTCATGCTCCTTGGTATCCTTATCGCGGTAGTTTATACCATGGGAAGCGTTGTTGATTTATGGTTTGGCACTCTTGGTGGGAACCCAAATTGGGACATTCTCTTCCGATTATTTGGTATCGATTGGCTCGATTGGAGATTATTCACAGTTCTACCACTCTGGATTATGGTATTATTAATAGCAATTATTGCTATATGGATAGGATATTCAATGCTCACAACTCCAGCACCAGTTCCGCTCGAAGAATTGGAAGAGGAGTTAGCTGCCGAAGAAGAATCTGGAGAGTAGAAAGGATATAATTAACCTTTTTAATTTTTTTTTATTTAAAATTTTATATTTATAGCTAAAATTCTAATTTCATCGCATTCAGGTTGAGGTTATTTAAATCAATTTGAATTAAAGAGTAATTAGGAATTTCTTTCGCATTATCAGTTAAAGGAGTTGTGCTTACAAGGATTTCTTTTTGTTTTTTACTTAAAAATAATGTGTGGTGCCTGCCGTTAAAATTAGTTTTATGATTAGTGATGACATTACAGGTGTGAGAATTAAATAGAAATGCGTTCGCGCCAGCGCCTATCTCAATCTCTTTAAAAATGGATTCCAAGGTATTTTTTAAATTTTTACCTTCTTGTAGTTCGTCAATAATAGCACATAGATATTTTCGAGTGTCCAAGTTAGTATTAGAATAAATTCTTTCCAATTCTGGGTTTTTTAGTTTTTTATCTGGAAAGGTTTTTATAATTCCATTATGAGTTATGATATATTTCTCACCAACATCGATAGGATGTACGTCTTTAAAGTTCTTTTTCCAAGGGAGTGTTTTTCTCGCGTGGACTAAAAGGAAACGAGTTTTAATCTTAGTGAGGTTTTTCCAGTCCGCGTGGTAAATTTGAGTTATATCTCGCTTTATTACGAGTTTGTTGTCATCTTCAGAGATATAAGCGAAGCCCCAACCCAATCCATGGTGCCCAAAAAGGTTATACTTTCTTAAATAATGCCAATGGCACGAGGTAACAAATTTTTTTAAAATTTTAAAATCAATTTGAAAGGGTTCAAGCGAACACTGAAAAAACATACGACACATAGTTATTCGTTTAAAAAAATTTTAATTCAAATATCAAAGTTAAGAATCCGCTAAAAAGTAAGCGAATATT
>DAOUUT010000205.1 GCA_030668025.1 Promethearchaeota archaeon | reverse complement strand
TAATGTAATGAAAAATTGATTATTTTCTCCCCAATTTTTTTGCTGATTCTGTGATCGCGATTCCTCCTAATGAAGTACAGCGTAATTGAGGCGGTAACATCTTTCCACTCTCAAATGATGCTTGGATTGAATCGTCAAGATTTATTGGATTAACATAACCACCTATAATAAGATCAGCACAGATAAATGCATTTGATGCTGCCACTGCATTTCTAGTATGACAAGGGATTTCACAGAATCCCGCTACAAGATCGCATACCAATCCCATTGTGTTTTGCAATGCAATTGCTGCCGCTTCTGTTGCTGCCGCAGGACCACCATTAGCAGCTTCGATCACGGCGGCCGCTGCCATTGCTCCAGCCATTCCTATCTCAACTTGACATCCCGCTATTTCAGCCGCAAAAGTTGAATTCATTCCGTTTATTAAACCAATCACACCTGCTGCAAGTGCACATTTAATAATCTTATCCATATTAATATTAAAATCGTAATGGAGTGTATAAAGAACAGAAGCAATAACACCACAAGAAGCTCCTGTAGGTGCCGCACAGATCAGTCCCCCAGAAGATGCTGTATCCATAGCTGCCATAGCCCTATATGCACTTCTTAAATTAATTCCAGAACTGAAAAGCAGATTCTCTTTTTTTTGGATATTACTTGCAGAATGCTCCAATAATTTCATACACGAATTTTTCTTTTCCAAACCCTTTTCAATAGAAGAAAACATTACTAAAATCCTTTTTTCCATTTCTTCTAAAATGGATTTTTCATCTACGTTCAATAAATTTGATTCGTACATAAGCCCAAGCTCTCCGAGAGAATACTTATTCTCAACTGCAAGCTTTAGCATCTCAAAGCTATTTTTAAACAACGGAGTCCCATGAATCGGAAAAAGTATAGGTTGAGTAGTCCAGATATTAAAAATATAATCTAGAGATTTTAATTTATTAACAAATTCATCTTTAAACTTATTTGGATTCTTTAGTTGAATAAAAGAATACCTCTCATCATCCTGGATATGTATTTTTTCTGGAGAATTAGAAAATGATTGAATTAAATTCAGTAGTTCTTCCTTGGAATTCGTAAGAAATTCGATTAATATATTATAATTATTTCCTTTAAGCTTAACTTTCCACCTATTAATCTTTTCTATCAGAATCATGCCTCCTCCTATGGATTTCGCTACTATTGTTAATTTCTTAGCAGGAATATTAATTGACATATAGTTTGGATGATCTGCTTCAGGAATATCTTTAGAATCGAAGATACTTCTAATTCCTTCTTCACTGGCTACATTTTTAGAATTAAAAAAGTCAGGATCATCAACAGCTAAATTAAGTATCCCTGATAAGAACGCAACATCTCCATTTTGAGATTTATATGTCTTATCAAAAGAACCCTTTGAATCAAATGTAATATGAATTTCCTTTATTTCGTTCTCACATAACATACGGGTCAACCGACCAATACTATAGGAAGCAGCGGTATGAGAACTACTAGGTCCATGCAGAATTGGCCCTAATACATCGTTTAATATACTTATCTTCATAAATCTTACTCCTTCCGTGTTTTATAAATAAATTGTGATCGTCTGAAAATCACAGATTAAAGAAAAAAATGGAACAACTAAAAAAAAGAGGTAGAACTTAAAAACGAATAGATTATTAAAATTATAAAAATTTTTCAAACTGATCTTAACAGTTTTGAGGCCCAAATATTATTTAACTATACTCGTTAACGGAATTGATATAGTTGGGTGTGGACTCTCTCAAAATATCAGTAAAAAATTAAAAGAAAAATAGAAAGAAAAAATAAATTTAAAAGATTGATTGAATTACATCATTCCTGGAGGCATGCCACCCATACCTGGAGGCATTCCACCCATACCTCCCATACCTGGAGGCATTCCACCCATTCCTGGAGGCATCCCACCTGGTCCGCCAGCGGATTTGGTTCCTGCTATTACATCGTCGATGCGCAAGATCATTGAGGCTGCTTCGGTAGCACTTTTTATTGCTTGAATTTTTACTACGGTAGGCTCTACAACGCCTATAGCCATCATATCATCGACTATATCACCGGTATCTAAATCGATAGCGGCAAATCTTTTACCTGCTTGATGAGCTGCTCTCAATTTCATTAACACGTCAATTTGGTCTAATCCCGCGTTTTCTGCTAATGTTTTCGGGATAATATCTAATGCATCGGCAAAAACTTCGACTGCTAATTGTTCGCGCCCTCCTAAGGTTTGAGCGTATTTTCTTAATTGGATTGCTGCTTCAATTTCTGGAGCTCCACCGCCACCAACAATCTTTTGATCTTCGACAACATCTCTTGTTACACATAAAGCGTCGTGAATTGCTCTATCAACTTCGTCAATAATCAGGTCAGTTCCACCCCGTATTAAAATTACAACGGATTTAGGATCTTTACATTCTTCGATGAAAATCCAACTATCGTTCATTATTTTGCGTTCTTCAACTAAGCCAGCGAATCCCAATTTGTCTTGAGTTATATCGTTGATGTTAGTAAAAATCGTTCCACCAGTAGCTTTAGAGAGTTTTTCTATATCAGACTTTTTAACGCGTCTTATGGCCATAATACCCGCTTTCGAGAGGAAATGTTGAGCCATATCATCGATTCCTTTCTGGCAAACTACTACATTTGCTCCTGAATTCACGACATTGTCAGCCATGGTTCTAAGCATGCGTTCTTCTTCGTCAAGGAATTGTTGAATTTGTTCTGGGCTCGTTATTTGGAGCTTAGCGTCAAATTCAGTTTTTTCAATTTCTATAGCGCTTTGTAACAAAAGTATCTTTGCATCTTTAGCGATTTTAGGCATTCCTGGGCTGACAACTTCTTTGTCCAAAATAATACCTTTAATAAGGGAAGTTTCGTCAATTGACTCTCCCTCCTTTTTTTGGATTTGAACTTTATCGATATCAGCGACCCAATCACCATTTTCGCTTTTTTCTGCTATTGCAGCAATTGCCTCGATACAAATGTCGGCTAGCATATCTCTTGATTCAGAAACAATTTTAGAAGACATACAAGTCATTGCAGCGTTTTTTAATCCTACTTTATCGTCAATTCCGCTTTTAACTGACATTCCTTCTAAAACTTCGATTGCTTTCCCAGAAGCTTTTCGGAATCCTTCTGTAATAACTGTTGGGTGAATTTTTTGTTCTAAAAGCTTTTCTGCGCGCTTTAATAGTTCACCAGCAAAGATCACGGAAGTAGTTGTACCATCTCCTACTTCTGAATCTTGAGTTTTAGCAACTTCGACCATCATTTTCGCTGCCGGATGTTGTACATCAATTTCTTTTAGAATTGTGGCGCCGTCGTTGGTTATCACTACATCACCAAACTGGTCTACGAGCATTTTATCCATGCCCCTTGGACCTAGTGAAGTTCGCACCGATTCAGCTATAACTTTTGCTGCTGCGATGTTGTTTTGCATAGCGTCTTTTCCACGAGTTCTCTCAGTACCTTCCCGCATTATAAAAATAGGTTGTCCACTTAATCCCATATTTAATTCACACTATATTGATTTTTATTATTAATATTTTTATTTATTTATATATAATGATCTCTAAGTCATAAAATTAAAAAAGTTTACGAAAATATGATAAAATAATATTTTTTCTAATCTAAGACAAAAAACAATAATAATTTCATTAGCAAAATTGCAAAATAAAATTCAGAATTTGATTTTAATTAGTTTAAAATTTTAAAGTTATTAGAAAATTATTTAGTTAACTCTCTTTTCTTTGGACGTAAATCTTTAGATCTGCATCTACGACACTTTTTTGCTTTAACAGGATTCAAAGCCCCGCATTTACGGCACACGCTTTTCATTAATAGATGATATCTGGCAATTTTTCTTTTATGTAGGTCATCAATTGGCAAATTTTAATCTCCTCGAATCTTTACTCGTTTTAGTTAATTTACTAATTACTTTATTACATTACAATTAAAAACTTTTTCTTTTATTGATTAATCACGTATCGATAAAAGAACAATTTGGAAAACATTCTAAAGCTAAAAAATTTTTTTATTTTATTGATAATTTTCATTATTTAGAAAATTATCACTGAATTTTTTACTCAACCAGAGTTTTTCTTTTAAATAGATTATTCTTCCCTATTTTTCTCTTTTAGCACTATATCCCTCTCTCTTACTTTTCGCCAAAATTCTTCGTCTTCACCGGTCATCGGAGGTTGCTTTTTAAAACGTTGGATAATGACTGGTAATGATGCAAACAAAACTGGAACAATAATAAATGACGCAATATGCCAATAACATAGTGATAATGCAAAAGATAATGTTTGATTATATTCGGGTCTAGCCTCTGGAGGTACGATATTCAGGGAAAAATCAATTACTTCTGTAAGAGGAGTCGCGTTGCTTGTGTATTCGATTTCTATTGATCCCCGTACCGTCAATCTTGTACTTGGACTTAGGGCAGTAATTATTTCATATTCTTCGATAAGAGAAGCGCGGTCTAATGTCTTGGAATAATTACTATCAGAAACCCCATTAAGTAAACATTCATATGTTAAAAATAGAATTCCTGTAATATTAATTCCCTCGCTTGAAAATGGAGTGAGATCCAAAAAATAATGGTATTTATATTCCACTATTTCAAGTAGTTGATCAGTTTCTAGTTCAAAGCGAGTACTGGTTCCAATAGATGTTCTTAACGAACCCTCAACTCCCACGGTATAATTATTTACATCTTCGGAAAAGTTTTCTATATCCACTAAATAAGAAAAATACATTTCATGTATGGAATTAACATAAGCGATTGATAAGGGTAATAGAGCGGCGAGAATAATTAACAATAGTCCTCCAGTTAAAAAGAAAAAACGGTTTTTTTTAAAATTCAAATTTAACCACAATTCTATCTAATTGATATTTCCTTACATAATCTAATAAATAGAATATATAAATATTGGTATATGAAATCCCTATGAATCTCAAGAACGAATGTAAGGGATTATAGCTTAATTAATAAATATTATACCGCCTAAATTAGTTTTTTATCTAAAAAGTGTGTAATATGACTAATAAAATGGAATAATAAACTCGATGTAGAAAACTTTGGAGAGTCAAATTTGGTAACAATTGTTTGATAAAGGAAAAGTAAAGATTAATACAGTATTAGGTTTTTAATGAAGAAATTGGTTAATAACAAGTTAAAAATTTAAGATTATATATTTATTTTAAGTAGAAAAAGTTAGATTTGTCTACTAAATAAAAGACAATTTGGAAAACATTCTTAAGCTAAAAAATTTTTAGTTTTTCATTTTTAGTTATTTATCAAATGAAAAAATTAAAATTTTATAATTAATATTTCAAGATATTATAAAATATTATAAATTTCAAAGCTAGATGAATTAAGTTGCCAAAAGAGATATTTGACGAAGCGAGATTTTTAGAGTTATCGGAGCGAGCTTTTCACTGTAGGGTTAAAAGATCGAGAGATGTGGTGAAGTTAAAGCTTAGGACAAAACGACACCTTTTCACTTATAAAACTGATCCAGCTACTGCTGATAGACTTGTAAAAAGCATTGGTTGTGACATCATCGAGCTATAAATAGATGATATATTAATTTTTATGGTTCAAAGTTAATGAAAAATCTTCCAGCGTGTAAAACATGTGTAAGTTCAGGATTTTATTGCACTAGTTGTCAAGATAAACTAGATGCGGGAGTACTTACTCAGTTTGAGTTAGATTTAGCGAAGGATTTACTTAAATTAGAAGAGAGCGAAAATTTTGGGTTTTTAAGCGATATTTCTTTCTATAAAGCTATTGATTTTGAGGATGTTGTAATCTTAGTAATTGGTAAGAGAGAAAAGATCAAAATCAAACAAAAATTGATTGATTGGATAAAAGAAGCTTACGAAATAGACGACTTAATCTTAATTGAGCAAACTAAAAACCCAAGGCCCGTTATAGAAAGTTTAATTTCTCCTAATAAATTAATTTCATTAAACGAGATTTTCTTAGCTACTGGGGATATTGAATTTAAAGGCGTTCTTAGTAAAAACGATCAAGAAATGTTATTATTTACCCAAGAAGAGCTTGAAGCGTTAGTTTTAGAACTTGCTGGTAATGCAATTCGTATTGAATTTATTTAATTCTAACGAATTTATTTCTTAATTTCTTAATACTAAATAGGTTTAAATTATTATGAATGAATATAAACAAGTTATCTTAATTAGGACAGATTTAAAAATGGGTACTGGTAAAAAGTGCGCTCAATCGTGTCATGCTTCACTATCGGCTTCAGATTTAGTAAGAACGAAAAATAAAGCAGTTTGGAAAAATTGGAAGAATACAGGCCAAAAGAAAGTAGTTCTACGAGTGAGTGGCATGGAGGATTTGAAAGATATAGTTATTCAATTAGAAAAAAATGACATAATGTACTTTATGGTGCAGGACGCTGGATTAACGCAATTGACTCCTGGGACCACAACCGCTCTTGGTATCGGACCTACTTTATCAAAATCTATAGATAAAATAACTGGAGATTTAAAATTATTGTAATTTAACACTTTCAGGCTAAAAAAATTGGAAAGAAGTAACAATAAGACCCATATTTTTCAAAATAAAAACGAGAGAGAACTTGAAAAAGGCGTAGGAATTGAAATTTATTCCACACCAGGTTTTAGCGGTATTAGTGCTATTTATAAAAAAAAATATAAAGACTTTATTGTTAAAGAGATAACCCATACAG
>DAOUUT010000048.1 GCA_030668025.1 Promethearchaeota archaeon | reverse complement strand
ACCAGCAAAAGTTGGTACATCTCCTCTATCATCTGAAATAGTCACTACTACATCGGTCGGTCTTCTTACCTTTCCTAAGCGAATCGCAGTATTGTAGTCCATTGGAACTTCTGGAGGTACGAATTCGTCAATAGGATCAATCTTGCCTTCTTGTTTTAACTTATCGAACGTTTTTCTAATTTCTTTGTCAAAATCTTCGTATGAATCTGGAACGATAGCGCCAGCCTCCCTTAATGCGCGGTTTTTAGCATCAGCAGTTTCTCTTGCGCTATCCGCCATAGCTCCCGCGTGACCAAACTGCAATCCTTTAGGTAGCAGTTTTGCCGCTGTTCCTGTTACCCATACAACTATTGGTTTTGTTATTTTTCCACTTTTTAAAGCGTCGACTATCGCATATTCGTCAGTACCACCAATCTCACCTAATGCAACTAACATTTTAATTTTAGGGTTTGCTTCGTATCGCATGAGATGATCAATTAAGCTTGAACCAGGATATCTATCACCGCCGATGGCAATGCCTTCAAATACCCCATCAGTTGTTTGGCTTATCATGAAATTCATTTCGTTGCTTAAGCCACCTGATTTTGAGACGAAGCCAACTGAGCCTGGTCGATATAATTTGGAAAGTTTAATATTTTCTAAAGTTCCTGCTGTATTTCCAATTTTAAAAGCTCCCGCTACAATTCCTCCTACGGTAGCTGGACCAATAATATTCTTCCTCCTCTCTTCTGCGATTTTTATTAATTCTCGACTCTGTCTTTCAGGAATACCTTCTGCTATAATAACCACCGTGCGAATAGTATCAGATTCAAGAGCTTCTTTACTAGTTTCATAAGAGGATCTAAAGGAAGCAAAATTTATCATTACATCAGCGTTAGGGTGTTTTTTCATCGCTAAATCAAGCGTTTTATAAATAGGTATAACAATTTCTTTATTCCCGTAAAAAACCTTGTGATAACTAATTGCAACAGTCTGAGTAGGTCTAATTATTGCTGCTACTGATTGTTTTTCTCTTTTACTCACAAAATCAAAATCAAGCATTCTTTGGATAGGATTCCTTTGAAATCCGTAAATTATTGCTTGTGTATTCCTATTAAAAAGTTCGTAGTCTTCCATTTTAAGCCCCTCCTGTTTCTTCTGCGTGTTTTATTAAATCGACAACCCTAGTCATATGAGTGTATCTATCGTAGACTTCAATTGGAATGCCGGTCTCCTTTCCAACCTGCTTCATAAGTTCAAGTCCTTGTTTCTCGTTAGGTCCACCTCTTCGCACATAAATTTTAACTTTGGCTTTTTTCAGTTTTTCAACTGAATTTTTGATAGCACTAACGATTCCAGTAAAAGTAGCTTTTACATCCGTAAAATTAGCAATTCCTCCACCAATTATGAGATATTTTGACCTCCCTGCGATATCAGGCGTTTCTGTAATGAGGTCTATGATGGTCTGAGCGTAAATTTCAGTATATTCTCGTGATGGATTCCCAGAATATTCTCCGTAATTCCCCAATTCTTCTCCATACCCTAAGTCCACGATCGTATCGGTATAGATAACTGAAGCCCCTCCCCCAGCTACCATAGTCCAAACTCGACCAACTGGATTCAGAACCTTTAATTTGAGGGAAGCCCCTGTCTTTTCATCTAATTCCCGTATATATGCTTCCTTTTCAGACATTACTTGCCCGAAAGCAGTAGGAAACTCGATCGGGTTGTTAGAATCCCCCCAAGTATCCGTGTGAAGAAACATGGCGGTATCATCTAATCTAGCTTTAACATCTAATGGAACAACTTTATTATCTTGAGTGATTGCGAAGGGATTTATTTCAAGAAAAGTGAAATCCTGATCGACAAACACTTGATAAAGCCCCTTAATAAAAGGCATTATAACACCTTTAGAATCCCCTAAATCCGGCAGTTTACTCTCTAAATCAAAGGTTTTAATATCAGTTCCAATAGGTATTGGTATATGAATAACTTTATCCCAATTTTCTTCCACATAAATTCCCCCCTCGAAACTGAAATGGATCAAATCACCCTCTCTTTCGGTTGTGATAGACACATAATATTCTTTTTCGTGAGGAATGAAAGGTTCGACAAGTAAACGCTTCAATGCACCTCGTACATTCCCAATCTCGCAGACTCTATCCAAATTAGTGTAACAGAAATCTTTCATTTCATCACAATTTGCATCTAACAAGAGTAGATTTGCTTTCCCTCTTTTTCCAAAAAGTTGGTCAGGTTTAACTACAACTTTTTCTGTATTTATCCAAGGATTATCTGAGATTGCTTTCTCTAAGTCAGTCTCGCAGTCAATAATCACTAACTTGTTATGGTATTTGAATTCGGGATAATATTTTGGCAATTCATTAGCCAAAATCTTTTTAGCATCATACTCATAAATATTTTTTTGAGCCAATTTTCTATCTTTCTCTTATTTTTTTTTTATATTATGTCAAATATTTATAATAAGTGTAAACTCAACTTTTATAAAAATTTTACCTACATGATTTATATGGGAGGTAATTCCCTCAGAATCGCTTGATAAGGAAAAAAAACGCAAGAAATTCCGTGAGAAAACGAGTAATTAAATACGATTTTACAAGGATATAAATAAGGTGTGTAAATTTTAAGAACTAAGGAAATATCAAATTATATATTAATTCAATATTCAATTATGTATGTATTTATGAATAGGAATAATGACTTCGTTAATCATAGTGAATAGAATGATATGGAAAGATTATATTACATTTGATCCAAAAGTTTGCCATGGTAAAGCTTGTATTAAAGGTACTCGAGTATTTGTTTCAACCATATTAGATTGTTTGGCGGAAGGAATGTCAGATGAAGAGATATTAGAAAATTATCCCTCTCTGAAAAAAGAGAATATTCAAGGGGGACTCCAACCTGGAGGAACATACTTCCATTTAGCGAAAACATAAATTATCATGCTAATAAAAGACACGATTGTAAGTGAAAAACTGAGTAATATAATTTTCACATTAGAAGCGTTCTTTTCTAATAGCTTATCTTCACTCCTTATAGGGAGCGTACTATCAGGATTCCAAACTTCATCCATTCTAAACGCTAAAGGCGCATAAACCCCGCTAAGCAAATGAGTTACAGCGGGATCATGTTGAAATAAATTAGCTTTTTTATCAACTCTCATTTTATAGTAAACTGAACCTTGTTCCAGCCCATTTAACAATAGAATAATAAGAATAATCAATTCAGGAACAATAAGTATAGCGCTTAAATGTACTGTGAATATAAGTGGAACACTACTGACAATAATCCCAATATAGAAGTAATAATAATAGGATTTTGTGGTTAAAAACGAATAAAGCCCTAAAATAATTAAGCTCGCGATGCTTAATGAAGAAATTATTGTAATAACGTAATCAGGCAACGTATTGTATATGAAATATGCAAATAGAAAAGTATGCAGCCCAAATATCATTAAATAAATAAAATTTTTTAAAGTGGATAATTTTCCCTTGAACATTTTTTATTTTTCCCTCCTTTTCAAATTAATAAAAAATGAATTTTATTAAGATTATTTATAATTAATATATTATAATATATTATAATATATTATTATATTTAAACTTATAGTGAACTTAAAATAATGAATATCACTCTCAATAATATATATATATATATATAAAAATTCAGAAATAAAAATCTTTTGAGATGAATTAAGAATAAGAACCGATCTCTTAAATCACTCTATCAATAGAAGTCTATTAACCATGATTCATTAAAAGAAAATAAAAAGAGAAGTTAATTTTTCCTATTGAGCACGAAATGATAAACCTTATCACTCACGCTATTAAAGTAGCCTCTACTACTGAGAAAAAGAAGTTACGAATGAAAAAGGGAAATAGAAATTATTGAGCTACTAAAGAAAGTTGCTGTAAGTAATAAACTAACCATCAGCATTTTCACACTATGATTTTTCTTTTCAAGATATTTATCCTCATTCTTTATTGGTTTGGTACTTTCAGGGTTCCGAACTTCTTTGGTTTTACTTACGTTCCTTGGAACAACACAATTAATATGTAAAAATATACATCACTTTTAATAATAGTATAATTTTACGCTAACCTTTTTATTTAATTTAAAATGTTTATTACATGTATGAAAGAGGATCCTACCTACTTAGAATATTAAAACTAAAAGAGGAATTTCAAGATTGCATAACGATTTAATAATTATCAGCATGAACAAATTGCTCAAGTTAATTCTTGTATTATTTTTGGAACATCCCAGGGTAAATTTGCTATTGATGCACCAGCAGCTTCTAATGCTTGAATCTTCCCTTTCGCAGACCCAAAATTGCCCGAAATTATAGCACCAGCATGACCCATTCTTTTCCCTTCCGGAGCGCTTTTTCCCGCAATATAAGCTATAACAGGTTTAGAAACATTGTTCTTAATAAGCTCTGCAGTTTTTTCCTCCTCGTCGCTTCCAATTTCTCCTATAAGGACGATTATTTTAGTGTTTGGATCTTCTGAATAATAAGCTACAGCTTCTTGCATAGTTGTTCCTCTCACATGATCTCCACCTATACCGACATACGCAGAAACTCCGATACTACTATTCCCAATAGCTTTTGTTATTTCGTAAGATAATGTTCCACTTTTAGAGATTACTGCTACATCACCGTAATGACACATGTCGCTTGGCATTATTCCCAATTTGATTTTATCGGGGATTAGCATTCCGGGGCAATTTGGACCAATTAAAAATACTCCTTTTTCTTTGGCTTTCTCTACAAGCTGAATCATATCAAAAACAGGCACATTCTCGGTTATAATACATGTCATCCTGATTCCCGCATCTAGACTTTCCATAACTGCACCTAAAGCGAATCTTGCTGGAACAAAAACTATACATGTGTCTGCGCTCGTTTCTTGAATTGCTTCTTTCACTTTATTAAAAACGGGAATACCGTATACTTCTTGACCCCCCTTTCCGGGTGTAACTCCAGCAACAATTTTAGTGCCATAATTAAGCATAATTTGAGTGTGAAACATCCCCTGTTTTCCCGTAATGCCTTGAACGATTACTTTTGAGTTCTCGTTAATATACATGTTATTCGTTCAGCACCTCTTTTACTTTTTTAACTGCATCCATAACGTCTTGAAACGCATCCATGTTTGCCTCTTTAAGCAAGGCAATCCCTTCTTTTTCGTTAGTCCCTGTTAGTCTAATAACCATTGGTGGAGCATCTGAAAAATCTTTGAGAGCTTGAATTATCGCCTGAGCAACTATGTCACATCGAGTGATACCTCCAAAAATATTTACCAAAACAATTTTCGGCTGCAATTTAAAAATCAATTCCAGCGCTTTATATACCCTTTCCTTACTAGCCCCGCCCCCAACATCCAAAAAATTAGCTGGTTGTAAACCTAAATCAGACAAAACATCTAATAAAGCCATCGTGAGACCTGCTCCATTTGCTAAGATACCAATCTCTCCGGATAGTTCAACAAACGAAAAGCCTGCTTTTTTCGCAAGCTTCTCTAGTTCACTTAACTTCCTCTCTTGTAATGTTTTAATAATAGGCTGACGAAACGCCGCATCATCATCTAGAATCATTTTGCCATCTACTGCAATTAATCCCGAAGGAGTCATTACCAGAGGATTTATTTCTACAAGTTGAGTTTCTAATTTTTTTGTGATCTCCCATAATTTCAGAAAAATATTAATCCCTAATTGTAATGAAGTACCCGACAAACCAAGTCGAGTGGCTGCGACTCTAGCAATATTCTCCGTTAATCCTGATGAATACGAAAAATTGAGTTTGATTATTGCTTCTGGGCGTTCCTTGGAAACTTCTTCTATGTCTATCCCTCCTTCTTTACTTGCAATGAGGTAGAACTGCCTTCCTGAAGTATCTACCGCGATGGAGCAATAATATTCTTGATCGATTTTTGCAAGTTCTTCGATAATAATCGCTTCTACAGTGAATCCCGCTACATTTCTACTGAAAAATTCTCTACATAGTGAAACGGCATCTTCTTGAGTTTGAGCAATCTTTATTAAACCCGCTTTTTTCCTGCTCCCGATTGCAATCTGAGATTTAATCATAGCCGGATAAAAGAATTTTTTTGTCTTATCTTCAATTTCACTTGAGTTATTTATAATAATAAATTTTGCCAAGGGAATTCCAAATTCAGCAAAAATTTCCTTACTCTCGTATTCGAGCAATCTTATGATATTAACCTCCTTAAAATAAAATTTAGTTAAATCTCATAGAGAACAAGATTGAAATAAGATTTAAATTAAAAATCGCTTAGTATTTAAAAAAATTTATTTTAATAAACTATAGTTTGAATCAATACATTATTTTTTGCTTTTTGGGAGAAGACTTTAATAAATAATAGAACGAATAAAATAATATCAAGAAATGAACTCTGAAATAAATGATGAAAACCTCAAATAATGATGTGATTCATACTAAACATGAAGAACCAAGTATGATAAAGATGGTACTGTTTTCAACAGGATATTTTTTGAATACTTTTTTTCTAATAGCTTTCAATAATTATGTCTGGACATTCTACGAAGGAGAGCTCGGTTTAATCAGTATAGTTCCTTTATGGCCAATATATATGGCACTCGCAAATACACTTTACGTAATATTGAGTATGTTGATTAACCCGGTTATAGGATATCTTACTGATAAACCCTTCAAATGGACCAAAAAGCGAGGTTTTCATACGCCATGGATCATTATCGGAGGGATTCCTACAATTATTCTGTTTTTCTTCCTATTTACACCTCCTCAAGTATCAGGGATTGAGAGCGTATTACCTATTCTATTTTATTATATAATTATCGTATTCCTATATGACATGGCGTATTCTCTTCTTCAAACGCATTCTTTTGGTGCTTTTGCAGCACATTTTAGGGGAGATACAACCCGTAGAAAAGGAGGGATATTGACTCAAATTTTTACTTTTATAGCAAATTTCTTAGCAATCACAATCTGGTCACTAGTAATTGATCCGGGGAATCCTATATCGTTTACAATCGCTGCGTTTATTAGCGTTATTATACTCTCGTGTTCGCTTATGGTATTTATACATGGATCCAAGGAACCTAAAGTGATAAAAGAGAGATTTATCGTAGGGTACAACAACTCGGAAAAAGTACCATTTTTTAAAACTATGAAGATGGTTATAAAACAAAAAAATTTCATGTTGGCTGTATTTTCTTATCTTACATTCATGATTGCGTTTGGTCTTATGAGCATGAATACAGTCAACTTTATTGACGATGTTCTACAAGAGGGGCAATACATAAGAAGCTTAGGTTCAATTTTAATGCTTTTATCTTCTTTTCTAACAATACCTATATGGGCTCGCTTAGCTAAAAGAATAGGACATTCGAACACTTATGCATTAGGTTTAGCTTTCTACGGAATAAGTCTATTATTAAACCTCTTTATTGTGAACGCGTTTCAGTTCTATTTAACAAGCATCTTAAATGGAGTATCAGGATCGTTGTTCATGATTATGTTATCACCTGTTTTGGCTGATTGTTACGATGAAATCGCTGTGAAATTAAAAAAACATCACGAGACTACTTTACTTGGAATTAGAAATTTTTTCGTTCGCACTTCTGTAGTGTTTCAGAGTTTTATTATAGCAATTATTCACGCGCTTACAATTTATGACCCCTTAAATGTTTCTCATCAGCTTGATGCCTTAGTAGGGCTTCGGATAATTCAAGGATTGATTCCATTCATTTTTTGCAGTGTGGGTGCGTTAATCTTTTATAAATGGTTTGATCTGAAAGGTATCAAAAAACAAGAAGTTCATCGCAATTTACGAGAATTAGGTTTATAATATTTATCAAAAGATTTAATTAATTAGATGAGTGAAAAATAAATATAATAATAAATTCATTCTACTTTTTTTATTATAACTTATATAAAAAAAACATATTACCACATATGATTGAGTACATTCCTATTAATTTAAGCGTTCATAAATCCCTTTTGATAGATTTGAACGATGAATATTTGTCTTGGATTGCCAAAGAAGTTATGACGCATTACAAAATAGATTTAGTTTCCCTACTGGGGCAACCTAGAGATTAATTCCTTTTCGTTGTTAGTAGATTCAGAATCCATTTTTTTTGATTCTCTTTTTATTTGTAAGCCTTTTCTCATAGATAAAATATAATTTCTCTAAATATATTTAGACTAAGTTCATATAAATCCATTTGGAAATTTAATCATTCTTGAGTCAACCTAAATAATGAGATTATTAAATATTAGTATAAACTTTTTTTAATTATCTTATCCATTTTACATTATTAAAAAGGAAAATAATGATGGAATTAAATGAGTTTTAGAACTGAAAAAGATGTTCTAGGGGAATTAGAAGTTCCAAGTGATGTTTATTGGGGGATAAATACTCAAAGAGCTATCCAAAATTTTCAAATAAGTGGAAAAACATTCACTAAGATATTTATCATTTCGTTAGGACAACTTAAAAAGGCGTGTCTGTTAGCAAATATAGAATTAGGACTTGTTGATAAAGAAATAGGAGATGCTATCCTTCAAGCAGTTAACGAAATATTGAACGAAAATAAGCTTTTAGATCAATTTCCAATTGATATTTATCAAACAGGAAGTGGAACTCAAACAAACATGAATATGAACGAGGTATTGGCTAATAGAGCCACTCAGATCTTAGGTTTTCCTATGGGTAAGAAGCATCCAGTCCATCCTAATGATCACGTAAATAAGAGCCAATCCTCTAACGATGTGATACCTACTACTATGCACATATCAACTGTACACATGATAAAGAAGTTAATTCCGGTTTTAAACAGATTAATAGAAACTTTAACTATTAAAATCGAAGAATTTGGAGATATAGTTAAAGTAGGAAGAACACACTTACAAGATGCCGTCCCAATACCACTATCGTTAGAATTTAAAGTATATAAAAAACAAATCGAAACTAATATTGAGCGATTAAAACATGTAATGGATGAATTATTATTCATCCCAATAGGTGGCACAGCTTTAGGTACAGGTTTAAATGCTCATAAAGATTTTGACAAACTCACCGTATCCCATCTTTCAAAAATAACATCGCTATCCTTTAAACTCAATCCCATAAAAGCAGAGGGAATATCCTCACACAATACTATAGCGTACGCTAGCAGTAGTTTAAGACTATTAGCATTATCGCTTTTAAAAATGGCAAACGATATACGATGGATGGGCAGTGGTCCAAGAGCGGGTCTTTCAGAATTAATTCTACCACAAAATGAACCGGGATCGTCTATAATGCCCGGGAAAATTAATCCTACTCAATCTGAAGCATTAATTCAAGTATGTCTTCAAGTAATTGGAAACGACTATGTTGTTACAAGTGGGGAAATGTATGGAAGCATTTTAGATTTGAACATGAGTAAACCCGTAATGATTGTAAATGTTCTTGAATCAATTGAAATTTTAATAGGGGGTATTAATTCTTTTATTAGTAATTGCTTAATCGGCTTAAAAACGAATACTGACCAAATCAATATGAATTTAGACCAAATGCTAATGATTGTTACTAATTTATCACCAATAATAGGGTACGATAAATGCTCTGAAATTGCCCAAAGGGCGCATAAGGAAGGCAAAACCTGTAAAGAAGTAATTAAAGAAATGAATTTAAAGATCGATAATTTGGACGAACTTTTAGACCCTAAAAAAATGGTATAAAAGAAAATTAGGATAGCAAAAATGCATGACAAAAAAATTCCTGTAATTCTAGACACTGATATCGGGTTGGATATTGATGACACTTGGGAGATGTTCAAGCTTTTAAAAATTTACTCGTTGATTGACTCATTAATTAATCTGTTTTAATATTATAGTAAAATCAGAGAAAAACTAATATAAATTTTTAAACTATTAATCTCTCTTCTTGAAAAAGCGACTATAGGATGTATATTGCCACAACATAAAAACAACTGTTCCTATTATCATGAGCATTCCAAGCATTGGGGCTAATTCTCCGAAGAAGACCACTGGCATGTAGAAAAAATACGAACTAAAGATGTAAATTCCAATTCTAATTAATTGTTTATCTTCAACAGCTTTTGCGTCTCGATATATTAATATTGATAACGCGGTTCCTTGTATCAACCATGGAATGTTTCGGATTATTACCCATTCATAAGGACTTGATTGAGCTGTCCATTGATTTTGAGGAAATATAAATATAATCAATCCAACTATTCCGATACCAACTAATACTTTAAATAGTAAATTCTTCGGATGATTAAATTGTACCCGCCAAGCATCTGTGAAAAGGATAAAAAGAAAGATTAAACCAACCATTTCAAAGAGAGATCCGATTCCTAAAATAACATAGTTCATTTCTACTTCTACAGAGAAAAAATCGATTAAACGAGCACCTACATGCCCTAAATCACCTATTAATAGCGCGAAAAATGCTAATCGTATTCTTTTTGCTGTAAGGATTTCTTTTTGATTTACATTTTTCATGTTTTTTGACATTAGAATTACAATAACACAGATATAAATTAAATAGATAACACTGAATGTCATCTCCATTATAACTTGGGGATCTGGCGCCATAATTCTTAAATTTTTACTTAAGTTAAAAATCTATCTAATTTTACATTTTTAAGGAAAATACCAAATTCAATTATATAAGTGGAACATATAAGTGGGTTGAGTTTAAAAATTTAGATTGAAAGATGTTCAGTCCTACTAATTATTTCGTCCTGTAAGGCTTTTCCCAGATTAATATAATAATCACTATAACCTGCTACCCGAACTATTAGATTTTGATATAGAGAGGGGCTATTTTGAGCATCCCGCAATGTATCAGCCGAAACAACATTAAATTGAATATGATGGCCATTCATTTTAAAGTAAGAACGAATCAAATGAGCAATATTATCGATTCCCGTCTCCGTTGAGAGGAAATCGGGAGTAAATTTTTGATTTAATAATGTCCCTCCAGTTCGAAGATGGTCAATTTTGCTTGCAGATTTTATTACTGATGTTGGACCATTAATATCCATCCCTTGGACTGGTGAAATCCCTTCAGATAAAGGTGTAAACGCTTTTCTACCATCTGGTGTGGCACCAGTTACCTTTCCAAAATAGATGTGGACCGTCGTAGGAAGCAAATTAATCCTATGGACACCTCCTCTATTGTTCGGTCGATTGTCAATGGCACTATAAACAATCTCGAAAATTTGTTGGGTGATAAGATCGGCATAATCTTTATCATTCCCATATTTAGGCGTTCTAGAAATCAGTTTTTGCCTTATTTCCTCAAAACCTTCGAAGTCACTTTTTAGCACTTCGAGCATCTGTTCCATAGTATAAATATTATTATCATAAATATTATATTTTAGAGAAGTTAAGCAATCAGTTATACTTCCCATGCCAACTATTTGAATATAGGATGTATTGTATTTTGCTCCACCATCATTATAGTCTTTTCCATTTTTGATGCAATCGTCAATAATAATTGATAAAAATGGGGAAGGATTTTGCGCCCAAATCCGCTCTATTATTAGATTACCTTTTATTTTAATGTCAACAAAATGCTTAATTTGTTTTGTATACGCTTCTAATAACTCATCAAAAGTTCTAAAAGAGGAGGGGTCTCCCGTTTTTAATCCAACTTGTTTACCCGTTAAAGGATCGTTTCCATTATGTAAAGCAACTTCTAAAATTTTCACAAGATTAAAGTATCCTGTTAATATGTATGCTTCTTTTCCAAAAGCTCCTGTTTCAACGCATCCACTCGCACCACCGTTTCGAGCATCTACTAACGATTTTACTTGGCGTGTAAGTTCTTGGATAATGGCGTCTGCATTAAAAACCGAGGGTTGACCAAAACCTGTTTTAATAATTTTAAGGGCTCTTCTAATAAAGTCGTCTGGTGTTTTTTCACTTATTTGAATATTACTACTAGGCTGTAATATTCTTAGATCTTCAATTACATCTAAAAGTACGTAAGAAAGTTCATTTACTCCATCAGAACCATCCTCTTTTAACCCTCCTAAATTTATATTACAAAAATCTGTATAAGTACCGCTTTCTTCGGCCGTTACACCCACTTTTGGAGGTGCAGGTTGGTTGTTAAATTTGATCCAGAAAGCTTGGAGTAGTTCGACGGCACCTTCTTTTGTCAAAATACCATCAGATATATCTTTCTTGTAAAAAGGGTATAGATGTTGATCAAGCCGTCCGGGATTAAAGGCATCCCAAGTGTTATATTCTGTAATAACTCCTAAATGAATGAACCAGTAATGCTGTAAAGTTTCCCAAAATGTCCTTGGAGCTTGAGCTGGAACGTGAGAACAAATCTCAGCGACCTTTTCTAATTCTTTTTTTCTAATTGGATCAGATTCGTTTTCGGCCAAATTTAAAGCCTTTTTAGTATGTCTCTTAGCATAGTATATTATACTATCAGCTGCTATATCCATGGCCTTTAATTGCTCTCTTTTAGCAAACGCATCAGCATCGTTGTAAAAATCTAAGTTCTCGATTGAAATTTGAATTCTTTTTTTAAATTCCATAAAACCCATGTTCCAAATATTCTTTCCAGCTACAGTATGTCCAGGAGCTCTTTGTTCCATGAATTCTGTGTAAATGCCCGCTGAATAGGCATCTACCCATTCTTGGTCAACTTGAGAAAAGATTTTTTCTCTGATTGTTTTTCCTTTCCAGAATGGAATGACGATATCTTTAGATTTTCGCAACACATCATCTTGCACTTTAAAAGATATTTTTTCACGAGAATTTAATATCTCTAAATCATTTAGCGTATGACAGCAAACTTCTGGATAAGTAGGGGTTGCTTTCGGCTCTGGACCGCGTTCTCCAACAATAAGTTCATCGTCATTAAAACAAATTTCTTTATTTTTTAGGATATATTCAAATGCTTTAGCTCTAGCAATTGGAGCAGAATATTTATGAGCTGCTCCATTTTTATAAAATTCTGTTATTAATAAAGCACGCTCCAATGAAAGATAGGGAATTGCTCTACGACTTTGTGTCCGTAGTTTTCTAATTCGCTCATTCATTTTAGATTCCTTCAAGCTCTTTATGCTTTACTAATACCGATGCTTTTAGAATAAATAATTAAAAAACACTAATATAAATACAATAAATATTAGTTTAAAAAGTATATTTTTATTAAACAAAAGATCGCATTACTTCAATAAAGTCAAGGTAATATATCTTTCATATTTTAACTTCTATAATTGTTGTTTAACAATTACAAGTTAGTATTATATAGAAGCAATTTTGCGATTAAAAATTATTCTAATTTACCAAGATATATTTCAGTGTCGTATTCAATTCTAATAGTTTCATTTCTTTGATACTTGTTGAATAAATTTTCTAACTCTACTAACATTTCGGGGAAAATAAGATTATCAGATAGAGGAATATAAGATGCAGAAAGGACCCTACCCTTAAAACTAGTAAAATCCAAATCTTGAAAATTATAAAAAGTTGTTTTTTGGTAATTATAAAATCGATCTACACTTCCCTCGTTCTTCTTTACTTCTTTATAATCTGTGCCGTATTTTAAAATGAAATTTTCATAGCTACTATTAAAATCTGAACCAGCTTTTCCACGATTGTTCCAGATCAATGCTACATAACCATTCGGTTTCAATATTCTTTTAAACTCTCTCTTAGCCTCCTCTACATCGAACCAATGAAAAGCTTGTCCAGCAACAATAAGATCTATACAATTCTCCTCTATTCCCGTGGATTCAGCAGAACCTTCAATACTTGAAAAATTTGTATATCCTTGGAGGATGTTTTCAGCAGCTCCTCTCATATTTGTATTAGGTTCAACACCATAAACTTGATTACCATTATCCAAGAAAATTCTTGTTAGAATTCCTGTACCTGAACCTATATCGGCAATTACAGTATCCTCTGTTAAAATATTCTTCTCTTTTAAAAAATTAATAATTTCAAGAGGATAGCTCGGTCGGTACTTGATATAGTTTTCTACTCTGGAAGAAAATCTTTTTTTTGGATCGATTTTGTATTTTTTTTCACTCATCGACACTGAATAGCGTTTGCTACTTTTAATCTTTTTTCTATTAGATTTAAATTTCTATTATCTTTCGGTTTATGAGATCTTGGTCAATTAATCAAATATAATTAATCTAGTATTCTAAACTCAATTTCCCGTCCTTTATTATTAAAGCATTTTATACTGCTCAAATTATACGGATAAGCGACAATAAAATTGAATTTTTTTGTCTTAAAAACATTATTAATATCAACAATTGAAGGATTAGGATTTCCAGAAGGATGTGAATGAATAGATCCATTGAGAGTTGAATCAAAACCCAATCTACTAGGAACAAAAAGCCCAGAACTCTTAGATGTAATTGCTCCTGGAGGTAAAATATATTCTATCGCGATTCCATTAACGATTCTTAGAAGTCCTAATATTTCTCTCGGATGTTGATTTTTACATAACGCGATAATTCCATTTAGTAATTCTTTTTTAATTTTTATTTCTTTAGATTCCAAACTATTAATGAAAGCTAAAATTTCATTAATGAGATCAACAATAGAAGGAGGATTCTTTTTTTCCCATCTATTTAATAAGGGAATAATTTTATCAATTTTTCGATAAATTTGGTCATCTTTACTGATTAAATTAATAATTGGTTTTTTTGGGTAATTTTTAAAGTTGATTTTCAAAAAAAATTTATTTTTTAATGGAATTTTTACTTGTGAAATACACTCTTTCTCAATAATTGCATTAGGATAAAATTCAATTATTTTATGATATTCATCTTCAATAATATTCATAGTAATACTTAAAAAATTAAATAATTTAAATTAAAAAAATAAATAAATTAATCTAAATAACGTGTTTTTGCTTAATAAAAGGAAGCTTTCCTCCAGCTTTTAGAACTTCGATCTCTGTTTCACTCAAAGAATGAGTTAATGTGATCTCACTACCTTTGGTGAGATTCTTTAATGTAACATTCCCGGATTCTAAAGTTGTAAGGTCAACTTCAAATTTATCGCCTTGATCAATCTTGTCATAATCTTCTTTATTTTCGAACGTTAACGGAACAATTCCAAAGTTAACGAGGTTAGCTAAATGAATTCTCGCAAACGATTTTACTATGACCGCTTTAAGACCAAGATATTTAGGTGCGATGGCAGCGTGCTCTCTACTGGAACCTTGACCGTAATTATCTCCTCCAACTATAAATCCTCCTTGCTTTTCTAAGGATCTATCTGGAAATGTCGGATCAACAAGGTTAAACACAAATTTGCTTATCTCCGGAATATTTGATCGCAAAGGTAAGATTTTGGCGCCTGCTGGCATTATATGGTCGGTAGTAATATCATCTTCGACTTTAAGAAGAACCTCCCCTTCTAATTTGTCTGGTAAAGGGTTGAATTCTGGTAAAGGTTTGATATTCGGCCCTCTAACGATGTCAATGGACTCATTGCCTTCCATTGGTGGAATAATCATGTTATCATTGACCATAAACTTTTTAGGCATATCTATTTTTGGTAATGCTCCAAATGTTCTTGGGTCTGTAATTTTTCCACTAATCGCAGATACAGCAGCAGTTTCAGGGCTTACAAGGTAAGCTTGAGCGCTTTTTGTGCCAGATCTTCCAAGAAAATTTCTATTAAATGTTCTTAACGTAACAGCATCGCTTTTTGGCGCCAAACCCATACCAATACAAGGACCACATGCGTTTTCGAGTATTCTTGCTCCCGCTTCAATTAAATATGCCATTTCCCCCGACTTAATCATGTGATTAACAACTTGACGAGAACCAGGTGAAACAGTTAGGACAGTATGCTCGTTAATAGTTTTTCCTTTTAATATATTAGCAGAAATTTTAAGATCTCTTAAAGATGAATTCGTACAACTCCCTATGCAAACTTGATCTACTTTTAAACCTTCAACTTCCTTGACGGTTTTTACATTTCCTGGGCTATGTGGTAAAGCCACAAGAGGAACAAGCTCGCTTAGATTAATTTCAATAGTTTCATCGTATACAGCATCTTCGTCTGGTTCTAAATGAATCCATTGATTACCTCTTTCTTGAGCAATCAAGAATTCTTTAGTGATTTCATCAGAGGGAAATATTGATGTTGTAGCTCCCGTTTCAGTCCCCATATTAGTTATTGTACCTCGCTCAGGTACACTTAGAGTCTTAATGCCTGATCCGGTATATTCTAATACTTT
>DAOUUT010000125.1 GCA_030668025.1 Promethearchaeota archaeon | reverse complement strand
CCATATCCAACGATTATTTTTATGTTTAATTCTTAACTCTAAAACGCCTTTGCCTGTATCGAGACCTTTAACCATCGTTTTAATCGCAATTTTTTTATTATCAGGATGAATTATTGCTAGAACTGATTTTCCAATAATGTCATTAATGGTATAACCTAAGGTCCTTAACCATGGTTGTTCGTTAGCATATTCAAATTGAAGATTTTGATTTAAAATACTTATCAAATCATAAGCATTCTCTGATATCAATTTGTATCGTTCTTCTGAGCGTTTAAGTTTCTCTTCTAAAATAAATTTCTCGGTAAAGTTTTGTACAATTCCATAAAAACCAGATTTAACACCTTTAGCATCGTATTTCAAATATACTGATGAATTTGCTATGATTTTTTCCCCATTTTTGTGAAAATACTCAAACTGGAAATTACTTTGTCCCACCTCTGTTTTATAAACTTGGTTGTACAAATTAAGCACTTTTTTCCTATTAATTTCATCTGCCATACTTTGATAACTTTTCCCAAGTAATTCTTCTTTTAAATAACCCCCCATTTCGCAAAAAGATTCATTTAAAAATGTAAAGATTCCTTTTAAATCAACTTCATAATACCCTTCCTTAATGTTTTCTAATATACTTCGATATTTGTTCTCGGATTCTTTTAACTTTTGCTCAGCGTTCATTCTGTTAGTGATATTGTTATAAGTGCATAAAATTCCTACAATATCCCCTTCTAAATTATGAAGTGGTACTCGATTTATCTCAAACCACGCTTTATTTCCATTATCTAACGTCCATGATTCAATCTTTTCTTCACTTTGATTATTTTTCATAACTCTTTTTTCATTTTCTTGAATTGATTTTAAGTTAGCTTTTGCCCAAGGTAAGTTTTCATCTTCATCAGTTTTCCCGACAACGAAATCAGGATCTTCAATATTATTTACTAAAGCAAAATTTTGGTTACAACCCAAATAAGTTAAATCTTTATCTTTCCAATAAATTAATTGAGGGATATTATCGATAACAGAATCTAACATCTCGCGCGATCTTTGAAACGATGTTTTCTCATCTTTAGTTTGCAATAATTTCCAGAATCTAAGCTCGGGCATGGTTTCTGCTAATTTCCTTAGGTTAGATTCGCGTTTAAACCATTCTTCTTCTTTTTCTTTAAATTTAGAGATGTCTCGAGAAATTATTAATATTTTAACTTTTTCAGCGTCATTAATAAATCGTTTTCCTTTTAATTCGTAATATAAATATCCTTCTTTTTGACGAATCCTTATCTGCTCGATTGCCTTTCCAGCTTTTAAGATGTTTTGAAGAAAATTCAAACCTCGTTCTGCATCGCCGTAATGAAAGTTATCTAAGATTTTATGAGCTAAGCAGGAGTAACCTAATTTTTTCAGATGGACTTCTTCATTAATATATTCACATTCAAAGTTTTCATTTAAAATAAAAATTAAATCATCAAAATTTTCTTTAAGAATATCACCAATATTATGTTCTTTATCAAAATCGGAAACTGATGCCATATTTCGTAAAACCTCGTTAAGATAGTAGAAACTAAATACTTATTATGTTATATCTTAGTAAATATTTCTAATAATGTTAACCTTTTAGTAAAAATATAAAAGAGAGTTTTCTAATCTCCAATTATAAAGGTTATAAAAATTAAAACATGACATTTATTGAACCATCTTTTGAAATCGACGAAAAAGGTAGAGTTATATGTCAATCTCATTCAAATTATCCTCAATTTATTAAACCTGAGAAGACTACATTTGAAGAAATGCAGATGGAAACACTATTAACCTGTAAAACTTGTTTACATTACAAAAACGACGATTGTTATTTTCCAAAGGCTGATATAGATAAAATTGAATTCGATAGATTAAATAGAAATCACTTTGAATGCAACCTTTGTGGTAATAAAATCGATAGAATGCTAACGATAATTCAGAAAATTTATTTAGAGGAAAAATTTAAAACAATAAAATCTCAAATGAAAATGCCTCTAATTTGCTGTAGTTGTTACGAAAGCTTAAAAAAAAAGAAATTCGATGAATATTTTAACAAAAGAATTTGGGAGGCTTTACTTTTTTATACGCCAGTTTTATTTTCACTCGTTAATCCATATCCAATTAATTTAACACTAGCATTCGGTTCTTTTTTCATTGTTATCATTTTAAAGTTTATTGTTAAACAATATTTCCATTATAGTCTCTTTTTGGTAGATTTATTAAAAGGAAGGAAGTTCTACAATAAGCATTTCCGAGATAATTCTTAAGGAAACGGATCCAGTTTATGCTAAGTTTCCGGCCCATCCTCGGACTTTTTTCCTGAATTTTTCTTGTTTTAAAATTATTAAATCGAGCTCTTTATTAGTTTTATTAGATAAGTTCTCAATTTCTGGTACAAATTTGTATTTAATAAAATAATTTTTAGCTTCTTTTGATATTAATTTACTCGGTATTTTTTCAGGATTATTTCTAAAGCTACTATAAAGTTTTTCCCAAGAATCGAGAAAGCTTTCAATGTTATTTTTAGATTCGAAAATTGCTAATGTTCCTAAATTGTTTGGTGTAGTAATCGCAATGTTTGATCTACCTACAGTAAATCGATTGCCATTAAAGGAAACCGCAATTCCCCCCTCATCTTTTAATCTTTGAAGCATATTAATGTCAGTAATAGAGTCTCCAAGCGCAATCATTTCAGATATTGGAACTTGTGTAAAAGTAGAGATCCTTTCAACTGCTATTTCTTTTCTTTTACCGCCCCTAACTTCAATAAGGTTCATTGCTTTAACGTAATCAGATTCATTATTATTCCAGAAAAAGTCATTCAAATCTTCTATAACTAGATCCAAATTTTTATCGTTATCTATGTAGTTTTGGAATATGACGCTAACTAAGTTATTTACATCTCCATCAATATTGTAAATAGTTTTATTTGCTTCTTTAATATTTAAATCTGTGCAATAGACGTGATCTAGAGGAATATCCAAGCTTTTTGCTACATTATGCGCAAAATGACGATAACTCGTAGAAATGACGAATATGTCCCAATTTTTGTGTAGCACTTTCATTAATTCTTTACAACCCGGTAATAAACCAAGATTATTTTTAGCCAGTTTAATTAATTCTTTATCAGTAAAACAAGACATATATAATGGAGCTATTAATCTCAAAGTATCACCTGGTTGATAATTTGGAATGTTTAACTTTTTTTTTACGCCAGGAACATCGATAAGGTAATCGTCATAATTAGAAATCATCTCAAAAAATTCGCCCATATTAAATTTTTGTAAATCAAGCTCGGTTTTTTTACTTAATAAGCGGCCTAATTCAGCAGCGAAATCCAGTACACTTATAGGTCCTTCTAAATCAAAGCAACAAACATTTTTTAGAGTCAATATTAAATTTCCTACCTTAAATGCGATATAATTAGTATATGAAAAATTAGATAAATTGAATAACAAGAAATTAAAATAACTTCTTATTAAGTACTTATTATTTTTTTTATAGAAATAGAATTAGCTACATATTAACTTTAAAAATATCCGGGATTGATCTTTCTTTACGTGCTTTTTCAACAATTCTACGCCAATCTGGTTCGATTATATCAAACACATTTTCGGTAAGTTCTCGCAATTTGTCGTCAGACGATTTAAGAAAATGTCCTACATATTCTAAAGCTCTTTTATCTTTTATTTTTGTAAAACTTTCGATGATAAAAATCACTTTTAACTTATCCATCTCTATTTCTGGTTTTTCAATTTCCTCTTTTAATTTCTCTATTATTCTTAGCGTTGCCCGTCCATCTGCTATTTGTCCTAAGGCTTCTATTATTCTATTAACAACCATTGGTTCGTTTTCGATATTTAATGCACGACACAATAAATTGACGGCCCTTCCATCTTTTAAAAAGCCAAGCTGTCTTGCCGCTTCAGCTCTTTTCTCGGCTTCTTTATCGTGAAATAATTGTTTAATTAATTCGTTAAAATTAGCGTTTCTATCATTCCAATCCATTATCTAACTCAAAATAAGAGTTACAAATATTAGAATGTAATCTTTATAAAATATAATTAAACGGAATGTACTCGTTTAGGTCGTTCTATTCACCGTCTTTGTTCCACGAACTTTTCCAAGAGTTGTAATTGTCAATGGCGAGCTTATCAAACTCCTCGTTGCTAATTTCTGGCTGCAATAATTTATTAAATTCAATAATTTAAAACTTAATTTTGATGCGAACATATAAATATAACCGTAAAAATTTATTTCATGTACGAAATTCAAATGAAGGTGCAAAAAATGACTAGTATAGAAAGAAAAATAGAAATAAAAACATCCCCTAAGAAAATTTATGATATTTTAAACAATGATGACCTTGAAACCGTATGGAATATTATAGTAAATGAAAGTACTACAATTGCTCCTGATAAATATTCCATTAAATCTACTGTTGGCGATTTCATTTCAACTGTTACGGAGAGATTAGAAAACGAAAAAATATCTTATTCTATGGAGGGCAGCGCTTTTAGCAAAATGAGCTATATTGTGTCGCGCAAAGGTGATGGATCCGAAGTATCGATCAGGGCGGAAATTGAAGATGAGAAGGAAGAAAAAATGCTTGGGAAAGCTGGAGAAATACTTTTAGGAGGTTTGAAAAAATTCGTAGATTTTATGGAAGAAGGAGGCAACCCCAACGAATTTGATAAAAGAAAATAAATATTTATAAATCCTTAATTTTATTTTTTTTTTGTAATTTTAATATAAAAGGTTATACATGTGCATATTTTGACATTATTTCAAAATAGAATTCATATGATCAATCCTTTTTTGCAATAACTTTAAGGTTCCAACATCTTTTCTATAAAATAATTTTCCACTTATACATCCAATTCCTTGTTCAGCAATTTTTTCCGCACTTTCTAAATCGTTCGCAATCCCAACAACTCCTATTGCTCTTGAAGTTGTAGTATAAACTTCATCACCTTTACGATAAACAGAAGCGTAATAATATCTCGCACCAATCTGTTTCAACGTATTTTTATCGATTTTTACCAATTCGTCTTTCTTGGGAGAGCCAGGATATCCTTCGGGAGCTAAATATTTACATACTGTAGCCTTATTCTCAAATTCAATAGTGGATTTTAGGTTGCCATTTATTATTCCCATACAAATATCAATGAAATCAGTTTTTAATATAGGCAATACGTTCATTGCTTCAGGGTCTCCTAACCTAGAATTAAATTCAATTAATTTAATACCTTTTACAGTTTTCATGTACCCTCCGTACAAAAATCCTTTATATTCAACGCCCGTCTCTGCCTTAACTGCGGCAACAACTTTCTTCATATCTTCGAGAGCTTCATCAACATCTTTTTGAGTGATAAATGGCATTAGATGGTCCTTCATAGAGTAACTTCCCATACCTCCCGTATTTGGGCCTGTATCGTCTTCATAAGCTCTCTTGTGGTCTTGAACTAAGGGAGCACCAACGACATTTTTCCCGTCAACAAATGTCTGCAAAGTGAATTCTTCACCTTCGATTTTTTCTTCAATTATTAATGGCGATTTCTGTTTAACTAATGATTGACAGTAATCTAAAATATCTTGTTTCGAAAAAAGATGATCCCCATAAACTTTTACACCTTTCCCTCCAGTTAGGCCATCTGGCTTAACTACGATGTTTTCTACGCCTAATTCTTTAATATAAGTTTCTACATTTTCCATGGATTCAAAATTTTTACTCTTTATGTTTGAATTGATTTTATACTTTTCCAAAAGGCTTCTGGTAAAGATTTTAGAGCCTTCAAGTTGAGCAGCCTCAATTCCCGGTCCTACGCAAGGTATTCCATTCTTTTCTATAGCATCAACGATTCCAACAACCAAAGGTGCCTCTGGACCAACAACAACAAAATCAATGCTATTTAATTTACAATAATCAATAATTTCTTTAAAATCCATTTCAGAATGAACTTTAATTCTACCTTGGCTTAAATCCTCTAAGCCTGCGTTTTTAGAACTCATAAAAGCATATAAATTTGCTCCGCTACGAACTAAAGCCTCTCCTATTACGTGTTCTCTTGCTCCATGTCCAATAATTAATACTTTAACCATTATTTACCAACAAAAATGAATAGAATCTAAATATATTAAAGATAATATTTAATTTAATTTGTTTTAATATTAATTTTAAAATAATTATTAATCAATGATTATACTATCATAGAGTTTATATGATGGTTCTAAATGATTAAAGTTTATCAAATTAGAGAGATTTTAATAACTTTAATATAGAACTTAAGCTAAATAAAAATTAAAAGCTAAAAAAGAACAGTAAAAATATGACTATGAAACCAAAAGGGATTCTTACCTTAACTGGAAAAAACCTAAGAAGTTCAGCTATGCCTTTAGGAGGAGTAGGTACGGGATCTATTGCTATTGGTGGAGATGGACTTTTAAAACAATGGCAAATCAATAATAATATAAATCATCGCTCATTTGTACCAAATTGTTTTTTCGCTGTAAGAACGCGTCAATTAAATGATTCAGATGGAAAGATAATTACACGCGCATTGATTAGTTCCAAACCTCACGAAGAACCTAATTTTATCCCTGCTAAATCCATTGGGGATTACAAAATAAGTAAAGAAATGAAAAAACTATTTGATGGGCTACCTGAAGTTGAGAATATTCAATTTGATGGCGAATATCCCATTTCATTTTTGCAATTCAAGGATGCTCTGCTCCCAATTGAGATTAATTTGACAACCTTTAATCCGTTTATACCTTTAGATCCAAAAAACTCTGGTTTACCAGTAATAATTTTTCAGTTTCAAGTTAAGAACATTACTAAAGAGAATATTGAAGTAATTGTTTTGGGAAATTTATTAAATTTCATCGGTTGGGATGGCATAAAAACATTAAGGGGCGATTCTAACCCTCTATTTGGAGGTAATTTTAACCTTCACAAACGTGTGGGTAATTGGAATGCTATTCAAATGAAATCAAAATTACTTCTCAATACCGATAAGCGATACGGTGACTTAACACTAGCTGTTGATCAACTTGATGCTATGGTATCAACTCAATGGGAAGATTTTGAAGACTTCTGGTCTCAATTCTCGCAAAAAGGCGTTTTGATAGAACCAAGTGAGGATGATATGAGTAAAATCGGAAGAACATATGCAGGGAGTCTAGCAGCGAAAAAAGTCTTAAAACCCGATGAAGAATCAATAATCACGTTTTATTTAGCTTGGAACTTTCCAAATCGCTTAATGGATTGGCGTTTGAATAGGGCTTTATTTCCCGATATGAAAACGGAATATTGGATTGGAAATCGATATAACGAGTGGTTTAGCAGTTCAATAAAAGTTATTGAATATGTGAGAGACAATAGGTCATTTCTATTAGACAACACATTTAGGTTTCACGAAGATTTTTTTGATAGTACACTTCCTGCTGAAGTATTGACTTCGATTTCTGCTACATCTTCGACAATTAGGACTCCAACTTGCTTATGGATAAGAGATGGGTCTTTTTACGGATTTGAGGGATGCAACGGAGTTTCTACGGGAAAAAAATCAGGAGGAAGTTGCCCACTAAATTGTACACATGTTTGGAATTATGAATTTAGCCTAGCACATCTATTTCCTACTCTCGAAAGAACAATGCGAGCGACAGAATTTAAGATGCAGCACAAATCTGGTTATTTACCTCATCGCGCTGTTATTCCATTATACTTACCACAATTTGGAATGATTCCTGATCCTGGAGATGTTCCTCCTGCTATAGACGGAATGTTTGGAATGATTTTAAAGATTTATCGCGATTTTCTAATCTCTGGCGATTTAAAATTCCTAAAGGAATCCTGGCCTAATATTCAAAAACTAATGGAGTATATACTTAAAGATTACGACAATAATTCAGATGGCGTAATTTCTTGTGCTCAACCTAATACATACGATTGTTCTATTTATGGAATTAATTCTTTTATAGGGTCGCTTTATTTAGTAGCACTTCTTGCCTGTGAACAAATTGCTACAAAATTAAATCTACAAGATTGGGCTAAGAAATGTAAGAGCATATTTGATTCTGGTCGTGAAATTCTTGATAAAGAATGTTGGAATGGAGAATATTACATCCAAAAATACGACGAAAATAAAATAAAAGAATATCAATATGGAATTGGATGTTTCTCTGACCAATTAATTGGCCAATGGTGGGCATTTCACTTAGGTTTTGGATATATCTTACCTGCTGAACACGTTAATAAGGCAATAGAGTCTATAATGAAATACAATTTCAAAGAATCACTTGAAGGAATAACTCAAAATCCAAGAATATTCGCATCGCCTACAGACTCTGGATTATTAAATTGCACTTGGCCTTATGGAAATAAACCTACGGTACCAACATATTACACAGATGAAGTATGGACAGGAATTGAATACGAAGTTGCAGCTCTATGTATTTATACAAACCGTATTAATGAAGGTTTAAAGATTATTAATTCGATTAGGAAAAGATACGATGGTTCATATAGAAGCCCTTGGAACGAAGTAGAATGTGGCGATCACTATGTAAGAGCAATGTCGTCATGGACTTTGCTTCAAGCGTTAACGGGAATCTCTTATTCTGTAGACCTTAATCAGTTAATTCTCGCACCGCGAATAAATCCATCAAATTTTCAATCGTTTTTTATTACTAATACTGCTTGGGGTAAAGTGAATCAGGAACTAAGTGAAAGAGGATTAAATTTTTCTATATGTGTCTCTTATGGAAACATCAATCTTAAATCAATTCACTTGAAATCTATAGAAAAACTCAATCTTGATAAAATCAAATATTGCAAAATATTAAACCCTGAAAAGGAGGATAACATAATAAACGCAAAATTAATAGGCAGCAATTCAGGTGTAGAAATTTTTTTTTCAGAAACCACTTCTATTAAAGCTAATCAAAAACTTCTAATTGAACTAATTTGAATTAGATATGTTTTTCACGAATGCTAAGATGTCCATAAATATGAAGATTTCTTAAGAATAATTGCTAATATTGATTATATCATTGAACTTTTTGACCACATTTTGCGCAAAATTTAGCTTCCTCATGCAAGGCTACTCCACAATTTGAGCAATTTAATGCTAATTCTTTTTCCTGAATTTCTTCTAATTTTTCTTCTACATTTGATCCACAGTGAGGACAAAATTTAGCATCATTACTTATTTCTGTTTGACAATAAGGACAATTTACCTGTTTGGAAACTTGTTTGGAAACAGGCTGATCAACATTTGGTAGGGAGAGTAATGATATAGTTTTTGAAGGTGCTTGAGTCGTTCCCGCTTGAACAGTAAATGGGAATGCAATATTATGCCCTCTCTTAGTCGTAAGTGTAGCAGTTAAATTATAAACCCCATTTTCTTTAATTAATATTGTAAATAGACGATTTTTACTATGACACTTTTCAATTCCCCCATACCATTCTGTTTTAACTAATAATCTAACCTGGGGGGGTACGGCCAGCCTTACTCTTACTTGAGGCATATAATTTTCAGTAAGATTTTGAACGGTGATATAGAATTCTTTACGTTTACCTAAAGTTACATTAAGTGCGTCTACATTACCTTTTAATCTAATGTTAAAATCTGATTCTGACATTTTTATAATTCTTTTCTTTTAATTTGAATATTTAGTTGTTAATGTTATTTTAAATCATTTTTAAAAATTAATATTTCTTCTTATAGAAATTAAATAAATCATTACATATATAAAATTCATAGTCCAATTTTTTTGATAACTATAAAAATAAATTAAAAATAAATAAATAAAAGAGTTTGAAACTAAATAATCTATTTTCTATATACTCCGTAAGTCTTGCAGGTATCTATCATTGCTTTTACATTTTCGAGTTTTGCGTCGTCAGGAATTTCAGCTCCAACAAATAGCCCTCCTCCTTCGCCACATTTGTCAATAATTTCTTTTGTTTGCTTTTCGATCATAGCAGGTGTTCCTAAAGTAAATAGGGAAGGTTTAAGGTTTCCTTGAATACATATGTGATCACCAAGAATTTCTTTTGCTTTGAATATATCTGTTCTTTCATCCATATGCAGATATAGTTTACCTTTTGGTAATTCTTTAAAGTAATGCAAGCGATCTGTCCAACTAGTGTCCATATGCATTTGAACTATAAATCCATCGTTT
>DAOUUT010000011.1 GCA_030668025.1 Promethearchaeota archaeon | reverse complement strand
GCGAGAAGAGAGTTCTTCACAAATCTATTAGGAAAAAGTCAATCGTTTCACGACAGACAAAAAATAGGAGAGTTAATGGCAAGGGTTACTGATGATGTTAGGATGTTGAATTTCTTAATCAGCCCGGCTTTATCGTTAATTATAGAATCTTTTACATATCTATTTATCCCTATTATTTACATTGTTATGTTTTACCCTCTTCAATTAATAATTGAACCTATAATTTTTTCTATTTCGTTTCTTATATTATTGAGGTCTTATTCACGTAAAATTGGACCTGTAACGGCCCGTTTAAGGAAAAATTTTGGTTTAATGACTGCTTCTTTAAGCGAAACCTTATCGGGCATCGAAGTAGTTAAAGCTACTGTCCAAGAAGAAAAGGAGATGAAAAAGTATTTTACACATGTAGATAATTATAAAAAAGCATTTATTGAGCGAGGTAAGCTACAAGCAAAGTATCTCCCGATTTTAGTTCTCGCATTAGTTATAACAGCAGGTTTTACTCATAGTATTGTGCTATTTAATTTCGGTTTAATGAATATAGGCCAAATTATTGCTTTTTTAGGAATTTTGGGATTGCTCCGTTTCCCTACCAACATCTCTATGTTTGTGTTTGCTATCTTTAAATTAGCAGGATCGAGTGCAGATAGACTGCTCGAGTTAATGAATAAAAAAACTGAGATTGACGAGAATAAAGAAGGTAAAAAGAAAGTTTTTAATGGTAATATAATATTTGAGAATGTGGATTTTATCTACCCTGATGGTAAGATCCCTGTGTTAAAAGATATATCGTTTGAAGTTAAACCTGGGCAGACAGTTGCGATAGTTGGTACAACTGGATCTGGAAAAACTACGCTAACTAAATTAATCTCGCGGCTATACGATGTTTCTAAAGGTCGAATTTTAATTGATGGGAACGAAATTCGGGATTATGCTTTACAAACTTTGCGAGATCAAATTTCTTATATTGAGCAAGATGTATTCTTATTCTCTACAACCATTTTTGATAACATATCTTTTGGGCGAGTAAGTTCATTGGAGCAAGTTATTAATGTAGCTCAACAAGCACAAGCTCATGATTTTATCAAGGCGTTGCCTGAAGAATATCAGTCGAAGGTTGGAGAAAGAGGAGTTCAGCTTAGTGGAGGAGAAAGACAAAGAATTGCCATAGCACGAGCTTTTTTATCCGATCCTCGGATTCTTATTTTAGACGATTCAACTTCAGCTATTGACTCTAACACAGAGGACAAAATTCAGTTTGCAATTAAAAACATATTGAAAAATCGCACTACAATTTTAATAACGCACCGATTATCACAAATTAGGTGGGCTGATTTAATTATAGTTTTAAAAAATGGTGAAATCGCAGCTAAAGGGAGCCATGAAGAATTACTAAAAACATCAGAAGAATATCGCAAAATTTTCGTTAAGAAATTCGATATTGAAGAAGATCAATTGCTTAAAGAGGTGAGAGAATAGCTTGTGGGTAGGTCTTGAAGCAGAAGAATACGATCGTAAATATCAAGATAAAGTTTTACTGAAACGAATTGTATCTTATTTCTCGCCTTATAAACGAGCAATGATTGTTGTAATTTTCTTTCTTACTATCTCATCGCTTACTACCGCTCTTCAACCTATATTTATTTCTCTAATTATTAGTAATTTAGAAACTACTCCAGATCTAATCTATGTTTTATTCTTAATCTTGATCATTTTTATCTTTAACATTTCAAGCTGGGTTTTTAATTATATAAGACAGATATATTCCAATCGCGTAATTGGAAGTATAGTACTAGATATAAGAAAAGACGCTCATAAATCGGTCGTTAATCACGATTTGTCTTTCTTTGATAAAAATCCCTTAGGAAAAATAGTTTCAAGGATTAATACTGACTCTAGAGACTTCGGAGAGACAGTTGGATTGTCAATTGAGGTAGTTTCATCGGTTGTAGTCTTAGTTCTTTTAATAATTGTGATGTTTACTGTGAATGTGGTTTTAACTCTCGTTCTTCTTATAACGCTCCCATTATTTTTTATAGCAGCGTTGTCATTTCGAAAATTTGCTAGAAAGATGACGCTCCTTGGACAGCGTGCCCTCGCTTCAGTAAACGCCTATACAAAAGAAAGCTTTTCTGGCATCCAAATAGCAAAAACATTCAGGCGAGAAAAAAAAGTTTACGATGACTTTATTCAAGTGAATAACCAATCCTATAAGGTGAATTTAAAAAGAGCTTTCTTGTTGAATTCTATCTTTCCTACTCTTGGTTTAATTCAAGGTTTTGTTACGATGTTGTTAATTTTAATAGGAAGTAACTTGGTAATGGAAGGATTTGTTGGAGTAGGAGAATTAGTTCTCTTCATTCAAAGCATAAATCTATTATTTTTTCCTTTACTCATTATAGCATCTTTCTGGCCTATGTTTCAAACTGGCATGGCAGCTTCGGAAAGAATTTTTGCTATAATAGATACGTTGCCTCTTGTTGTTCAAAACGACAGCATTAAACCTTCAAAACTAAAAGGTGAAATTGAATTCAAGAATTTATCATTTCGATACGATAAAGCTAAAATAGTATTTGATAACTTCTCACTGAAAGTTAACCCAGGAGAATCAATTGCTCTCGTTGGTCATACTGGGGCTGGTAAATCTAGTATTGCTAAATTAATTGCTAGATTTTACGAATTCCAAGGTGGAGACATTCTAGTTGATGGTAAGAGTATTAAAGATTACGATCTTAAAGAATACAGGAAGCACATAGGTATTATCCCGCAAACACCGTTCTTATGGGCTGATACGGTAGAAAATAATATTAAGTATGGTTGTGCTTCTGCTACAGAAAAGGATGTACAAAACGCATTAACTATAAGTGGCGGGGCTGAATGGGTAGAAAGCTTATCACAAGGTTTAAAAACTGATGTACGTGAGAGAGGGACGCTTCTATCGATGGGACAGCGTCAATTAGTGGTTTTTGCTCGCGTATTGTTAGAAAACCCTTCAATTCTTATCTTAGACGAAGCAACGGCTTCAGTCGATCCATTTACTGAAACAAAAATTCAGGATGCTTTAGAAAAGACGATTGAAGGACGCACTTCAATTATTATTGCTCATCGCTTATGGACAGTTAGACGCGTTGATAGAATTGTAGTTTTGGATCACGGTAAAATAGTGGAAGAAGGAAATCACGATGAGTTGATGAAACGGGGAGGAACTTACGCCAACCTTTACAATACGTATTTCAGGCACCAATCTTTAGAGTATATTGAAGAAATGGGTAAAGGAAAGATTTAAATTAAAAAAAAAGAAACTTTAATATTTGATAAGCTCGAAATTAGATTAATATTAATTATTTCAATATATCTCAATAAAAAAGGTAATTAAATCATTTTGAACGTTGAAAATTGGAAAAATAAAGCAGTAATTGGAATGATACTTGGGCAAGTTTTGTTTTTAATCTTAGTCTTTCTAGCTATGATTTTTTACGCTGGTGGTACGCGAGATTATCCCGCCCTTATAGGATATTCGTTTTGGGGAAATACTATCAGCGATTCAGGACGAATTATAGCGTGGTCGGGCCTTCTAAATACAACTTCTATGGTGTTTTTATCAACTGCGTTAATAGTATACGCTGTTTTCTTTATACCCTTTTATATCATAGTTTCTAAATTGTTTTCAGATGGAAAGATAGAAAAATACGCAAGTAAAATCGGTTGTATTTTAGGTGTTATTTTTTCATTATCTTACGTAGGAATAGCATTCACTCCTGCTGATGTTTTATATACGCCGCATATGATAATCGTTTTGATCGGTTATATATGTGCTTTTCTTATGAGCGTGTTTTTTACTATCGCATTTTTTAAAAACAAAGAATTCTCAAATATCTACGCAATAATATTTGCCCTTTTTACAATATTCTACTTTGTTACGCAAATTATTGCTCTAGTTGGACTCTCATCGGACAGGAACCTAATGGTACTCATGCAAAAACTCGGAACATTCGTTAGTATTGGCGTTTTCTTCATAATCGGTTATGGAATATGGAAATTTGAGAAATAAAATCTTTTCTTTTTTTTTATTACATTAAATATTATAATGAAAGAGAAAATAAGCATTTTAAATTAAGATCTAACAACTTAAAGGGATTAAGATGAATGAAAAATATTTTAAAAATAAAAACGCAGTAATCACTGGGGCAGCAAGCGGGATTGGGCGAGCTTTAGCCTTAGAACTCGCCAAAATGGGAACTAACCTTGTGATTTCAGATATTAACTTAGAGAGGTTAGAAAATGTAAGAGAAGAAGCGGAAGCTTATAAAGTTAAAGTGGTCTCAAAGAAGTGTGATGTAACGAAAAAATCGGATGTTAAAAACTTGCGAGATATAACGCTCTCAAACATGCAAGATGTACATTTTCTTTTTAGCAACGCAGGAATAGCGGCAGGCGGACATATTGAAAGCTTTTCAAACGAAATATGGAGGAATGTCTTCAATGTAAACATATGGGGCATGATTAATTTAGTTAATGCGTTTATAACTAAAATGGTAGAACAAGGTTTTGGGCACGTTATTGTAACTGGTTCGATTGCGGGAATAATTGGAGCTGGTGGATTAATTCCGTACAGTACCTCTAAATTTGCTAATTTTGGATTCTGTGAAGCTTTGTACGGAGAATTTAAAGACAAAGGAATTGAAGTTTCTATTATTTGTCCGTTCCCTATTAAAACTAATCTAATTGAAACAGCGAAAATGAGTTTTTCTCCCGAATTGCTTAATAAATATAGTCAAGAGCAGTTGGCTAAAGGCTACGAATTTGGAAAGAAACAATATTGGAACGAATTTACAAAGGAAGGATACGAATTAGAGCGTGCAATACGCATTTATCTCAAAAAAGTCTCTAAAAAGAAGCTTTATATATGCGAACGTAAAAAAACGAGATTGCTCTTTTTTATAAAAGGGCTATGGCCAAATTATTATAAAAAGCTCGTGAGGAAAGTAGGTGCTGAACACATTAATGTGCTGGACGAATCAACTCAAAAAGCCATTGATTTCATCGAAAAAACATCTATAGCAAAACCTAATTAATTAGTGCTATTTTTAGAAGAAAAATTAATGAAAAAAAACTTTTTTTTATATCTTTTTTATAAACGTGTAATGTATCTGTTCCGTTCCCACTCGCTTACAACAACTCGATAGGCGTCGTTTTCTTCTAGCTTAGCGTAGTAGAAGTTTTTAAATGGTTTTTCTCCAAACACTTCCTTCAAAAAGTTTGATTTTCTAAATTCACTCAAGGCTTCGCTTAAACTTCCAGGTAGGGAATTAATTCCTTCTTTTATCATCTCTTTCGTTGTCAAATTGTAGACGTTTCTGTCGGTTGGTTCAGTGATTTCTATATCGTCTGATAAAATTCCGTCCAATCCAGCTGATAAAAGTACGGCAAATTGTAAGTATGGATTTCCAGCAGGGTCAGGACATCTTATCTCGCATCGAGCAGCGTTGGTTTTACCGTGAAATTCGGGCACTCTTATTAAAGGTGACCTATTCCTAAAACCCCACGCAATATAAACTGGCGCTTCAAAACCCGGTACAAGTCGTTTGTAAGAGTTAGGCCAACTACTTAAAACTGCACACATACTTTTGGCGTGTTTAAGTTGTCCAGCGATCCACTTCTTCATAGTATAAGAAATAAAAGCCGGATCGGATTCATCGTAAAATAAGTTTACTCCGTTTTTCCAAAGGCTCTGATGGACATGCATCCCGGAACCATTTATGCCAGCAAAAGGTTTGGGCATAAATGTTGCCGTCATGTTATTCTTTGCTGCGACTGTTTTGACAATCATTTTAATTGTATTAGTATTGTCAGCAGTTTCTACTGCTTTACCATAGCGAAAATCGATTTCGTGTTGTCCCAATGCAACCTCGTGATGTAAACATTCGATCTCAATTCCAAAAGAATCGCAATATTCAGCAATCGTGTATCTCATTTTTTCGTTAATATCGTACGGATCGTAATCAAAATAACCCCGCATATCTGACGGCTTAAACGCTGCCTCGCTCGATTGTTGTTCTAACATAAAAAATTCCATTTCTGGTGCGCAATAGAATATGAACCCGTGCTTTTCTGCCTTTTTAACGGCTTTTTGAAGAATATAACGAGGATCACCTTCATATCTCGTACCATTAGGATTATATATATCGCAAAAAACGCGAGCAACCTTTCTATTGTCGTTCCTCCAAGGAATAATGTTAAATGTGCTTGGATCAGGAAGGGCGACTTTATCAGATTCCTCTATGGCACCGTATCCTGTTATGGAACTCCCATCAAAGTTTTCGCCTATATCAAAAAACTCTTCGATTCTTTTTGAATTTATCTCAAACGACTTAATAATACCTTGAATATCGGTAAATTGAAGGTATATAAACTTAATCTCTTGTTCTTTAACCTTCTCGATTACCGCTTCGCATAACTTTTTCCTTTTAGGATCTTCCTTTTCAATCATTTTTTACATCAGTTCAAATCTTTTTCATTTCTGAAAAAGGGACAAGTTCCCTATTTCTATTTTATAAATATAATTTATATTTTAAACATATAAATTTTAGGGTCTTTATAAAGGGCATGTTGCTAGATTTTATTAATAATGTAATAAAATAAAATTTTGCATACTATTTTATGGTCTGATTAAAAATAATACAAAAACAAAATAATAAAATGGATTCTAATTCTCGATCAAATACTTATAAAAATGCTTAAAAAATCCTTTAGTTTTATGATTAATGTAATTTCCTTTAATTTTTGGGTCATCAATTACATTCTGAATATTGTAGCCCTCTTTTATTACAAAAAAATTCATATATTTATTTGATATCGCCTTTTCCGAGCAAATGTAAACACAACGCATACAAAAAGTGCACTTATTTCCAAATATTATTTTCTCTTTATGTTTAGAGATGTTTCTTGTAGGGCATTCTTTTATACATCTACCACATAAATTACATGAATCTGTTGTTTTTAGATATTTGCCAAAGTAAGACGCACCACGACTCTCTGCTTTATTGAAGATATAAGTTCCAATTTTTAGCACCACACTATTTTTTTGCAGATTTATCTTTCCTAATAGTATTTCTCCAGTTCTACTTTTAACCTTCTTGACAGCTACTTGGTATAGTTGTTTAATTAAAGAATCATCGTATTTAAACATTACATTAGTAGGCATAACAATCAAGTTTTCATGAAATACTTTATACCCTTTTTTGCTAAGGCATTTTCTAACCAAGCTTGTAGAGCCACCAGTACAAAGCGGATCTCCAGCCGTTTTGAAAGTAAATGTTTTTTTATCATCTACATTTGGCAACCTGTCAAGAAAATCAAAAAATATTTTTGGCGCGCTAAATGCATGTACAGGGTGACCAAAACCTAGAAGGTCGTAATCACCTATAGAAAGCGCAAGTTTATTATTTAAAACATCCTCAATAGCTATAAGCTTTGTGCTGAACCCTTTCCTTTTGAACTCGTCTGCAAACAAATTCGCAACTAATTTAGTATTTCCCGTTCCAGAAAAATAGAAAATTCCTATATTTTGAATATTCATTTTTATTTCATTCCATATTAAATCTCTAGTTATTCAATTAAAGTTAATGAACTATTCTTTAATATTCTTTAAACTTGCGATTCATTTATGAAATAATTTTAATTATTAAAAATTGGACTCATTATATTTTAATAATGTTATTTCATCTTACATTCTAAGAATCTCTTGTTAAAAGAGAATAAAAGATATGATAAAAAAATAAAGAGAGTGAAAAAAACTGTCAAGTGAAAAACATAAAAATCGTTATTATTCTAAAAAGAAATACGAAGCTGCCATTACTATTTATGGGACTGGTCTTGTATTTCTATTCGTTGCGATTATGTCATTAGTTTTTAGAGCGATTAATTTTGATCTCATTGGTTTATCAGCTTGGGGATTTTGGTTGTTCATTCCTGCCTTTTTTATTATTATTGGTGGGTTACAACAGATCTACACTAACATTCAATTCCAAAAAGCAGTAAGAGTTTCAATATTGGACCGTGGCAATCAAGGGGCTCATAAATTAGAAGATATAGCGTTAGAAGTTGGCTTAAAACCTAAAGATGTATTGCGAGTTCTTGTAGATTTACGCCAAAAAGGAGTTATTAGTTATCGCTTTAATTCTGAAACTGGAGAAATTGTCCTTGGAGAGAACGTCGTATATGCTCCAGTTGATAATTATGTAGCTCCACCTAAGAACCTTGCAGCGCCCTTATTAACAGAAGAAAAGAGTTATTGCGTTTATTGTGGTCAGCAACTTCGAGAAGGATCCTTATTTTGTGAAAATTGCGGCTCCAAAATTTAATCTAAGTAATTCAAACTTTAAAAAACAGTTTTATTTTATTTTGATTTTTCTTGATTTTTAATCTCAATATAATTTTTCTTTATTTTGGCAGCTTTCACAGACTAATTCTATGTAATTACAAGATTCTCTCAAAAATAATTTATGATATTTTCGTTCGCATTCATAGCACTCCTTCTTTCGATAAGAGAAATTAAGAATAAGATGTTCGTAAGATTTTCTTTTTAGACTATTCATAAAGAGTTAAAAATCAAACTTTTTTTTAAGTCCAAACACGGTATAGATTTTTCATTTGTAAATTACTTAATTGCGTTGTTTTTATAAAAAATTATAATGTGGTAAAAGATTTATTACTACCTTCTATTTATTAAGATAAGGATGATCAACAAATTTTATTGAGAAAATAAAAGGTAAATGTAACATAATGAATCAACAAAATCACAGTGTAAATAACAAGGCGCTGATAGAATTTCAAAATGTATCAAAAATCTATAAGGATACTTTAGCTTTAGATAAAATTTCTTTCACTATAAACAAAGGAGATGTGTTTGGATATATTGGACCTAACGGAGCGGGAAAAACTACTACAATAAAAATCCTAGTGGGATTAATAAGAGATTATACTGGAGATGTGTATCTCGCTGGGAAAAATATATCAAAATCTCGCCAAGAGATATATAAAATACTAGGTTATCATCCACAAGAAGCGGGGTTCCAAAGATGGCGCACTATAAATCACGCTCTAAGCACATTTGGGCGTTTATCGGGCTTAGAATCAAATCGTCTCGAATCAAAAATTCAGGAAGTACTAGAATTTGTTAACTTACAAGATGTAAGGTACAAGAAAATAATTCATTTATCGGGAGGAATGATTCAAAAATTAAGATTAGCTCAAGCGCTTCTAAGCGACCCTCAAATATTAGTGCTAGACGAGCCATTATCCGGATTAGATCCGAGTAGTAGGTACCACGTAAAAAATCTAATAAAAAATCTGAGCCAAAAGGGAATTACTATATTATTTTCCTCTCACATCTTAACTGACATTCAAGACATCGCAAATAAGATCGGTATATTAAATAAAGGCAGAATTATCAAAATTGGTTCTCCTGATGAGCTCCAAAGTGACTTCCACTTAGGTGATATTCTCGAAATTATATATTTCAAAGGAGGAAACCCTTGTCCAAATTTAGAGGATATAGACGGAATCGAAAGAATCGAAATAGGCGCTTCTAACAAACAATTTGCTCATTTAAAAGGAAATGCTGATATAGACGATACAATTCACAGGATACTTAGAAAAATAACAGAACATAAATGTAAAATGCGTAATTTTAGAATTCTTACGCCTAGTTTAGAGGAAGTCTATTTAAAATATATTGAGGGTGATGTTAAATGAGTTTAAAGATTTTATTCTTAGACGAATTGAAAGGATTCTATAAATCAAAAGTTATGATTATTTTGTGGGTAGGGTTACCCCTGATATCTCTATTATTCCATTATACCCTCCCAGACATCGAAGGCTTTCCAATCTCTACCATAGTTGCACTTATTTTTTCTAGCATTGGTGGAATGCTTGCTTCTGCTATGTTGAGTACTTCTATTGCAAGCGAAAAAGTACGGCATGTTTACGATTTATTTTTAATTCGACCAGTTAGACGTACAAATATACTTTTAGCAAAATTTTTTGCTGTGTATTTGTGTTTAGTTATTGCTACAGGTATCTCTCTTGTAATGGGACTTATTATCGATCAGTTTACTATAGGAACTATTCCTGAATATGTTATAGATCGAACAATAGAGTCAATATCAATAAGTTTGGCATCTATGGCAATCTCTTGCTCTATTGGTATCTTTTTTGGTATAATGGTTTCATCTGTTCCTGTTGCAGCAATATTATCTGTCTATTTAGGCAACCAACTTTCTGCAATTTCTATTTTACCAACGCTCTTCATAGATTTTATCGACCCTATTATTTTTTCTTTACTTTTAGGTTCTATCGTACCAACAATCATACTCATAATAAGCATTATGATATTTGTACGGAAACAGTTTTAAATAAAAAAACCATTTATTTAATATTTCTTGTGACATTTTTTATTACTTAATATGAACTGGTGAGAATTTTGAAGATGGAGAAAATTATTGAAGAGATATATGAGCGGATGCCATACTATTCTACAATTGGAATGGATGTCAAAGAGATTGCTAATGGAAAGGCAAGAATTGAACTTTTAATGAGAAAAGAATTATCTCAAAATGGAATGATTCATGGTGGTGTTTTAGCATCGATGATTGACGCGTCTTGTGCATGTGCCGCTTTCTCAACTACAAGTTTCGTAGGATTTGTTACAACTATTGACTTACAAGTATCATTTCTGAAACCTATCTCAAAAGGTAAGGTTATTGCATCAGCAGAGTGTTTACGGGCTGGTAAAAATGTATTATTCTGTGAATCAAAAATTAGAAATGAAGAAGGAGAGTTAGTATGCATAGGAACCTCCCAGTTATTAAGAATCTAACTCTTTTATTAGTGTTTGAGCATTCGGGGCAATCTTTTAATATAGTTTAAAATTGTACCTCGTAATCCTCATCTTTTGCATAATTAATTTTAAAATCATCCAACATCTTCAATATTAAGTTTAATCTCTCCATGAATGAATCAAGATTTTTATTACGTTTCAATGTCCAACCCGTTTCAGCTATCGCTATCAAACGAGGAAAGACTTGATATTCTAAAACCTCAGTATTTTTAATGTATTCAGTCCAAAGACAAGCCTCAATTCCCAATATTTGTCCATGATATTCTGTTGGTAACTCATCGGGAATAGGATCGTATTCATAAGATTGTTCAATAGGCGTTAATTTATATGGATAGTTCAAATAGACAAACCTCATATCTGACATGATTGTATCTCTCCCTCTTTTAATGTGCTCTATTGCCGTAGAAAAATCACCCGCCCAATAATGACAGATAGCGCTTTCACTGAGATTACTATTAAGAATTTCATTCCATCCTATTAACTTATGACCGTTTTCCTCAATGAATTTAGAAATTTTCGAAGTATAGTATGGTTGAAGTTGTTTTTCATTTTCTAAACCCTCTCTTTTCATTAAATTTTGGCAATCCAAGCATTTTTTGAATCTTCTTGTAGGCACCTCATCTCCCCCTGTGTGGATGAGTTTTGTTGGAAATAAGTCCATCACTTCAATTAACACTTTCTTAGAAAATTCAAATACTTCTTCTTTACCAATACAAAAAACATCTTTATGCACGCCAAAATTCTGGCTTACTTTAAATGGTCCGCCACTGCAACTTAATTCAGGAAAAGCAGCTAGTACTGCCTGAACATGTCCGGGAAAATCTATTTCTGGAATTATCGTTATAAACCTATCTTCAGCATATTGAATAATCTCTTTAACTTGTGCTTGAGTGTAAAAACCTGATACTGGAATTCTGTCAGATTTAGATTCATCTTTTTGTAAATCAGACATTAATTTTCTCTTGCCAGTATATGTTCCCTTTCTTCGTGAACTGATTTCTTTTAATAAAGGATAACGCTTTATTTCAATCCTCCAACCCTGATCATCCGTTAGGTGCCAATGAAAGATATTGAATTTAAATAAAGCCATCACATCTAAGATTTTTTTGACCTCATCCATGCCAAAAAAATGACGCGCTTCATCCAACATGAAACCACGCCAAGAAAATCTCGGATAATCTTCTATTACAACACACGGAATAGAAATTTCTAAATCTATGTTTTTACTCACAAATTTATCGGTTGGAATTAACTGTCGCATAGTCTGAATGCCGTAAAAAACCCCATTTGGCGTAGAAGCTGAAATCTCAATGTGATCCTGTGAAATTATTAAATTATATCTCTCAAAATCCGCCTGTTTTTCGTTTATATCCTTTTTAAGTATAATTACATTTTTGTTTTCGTTAGTTTGTGAAGCTTCCTTTACAACAAGATTTAATCCGAGCGTTGATAATAAAATCTGCTTCAGTTGCTCGGCAATTGCTTTTAATTTTAAATCTGTCAAAATTAGAGTTTTTCCGCTAAGAGTAAATGCGCCCTCTTCTAACGAGATATTAACCGGTTCTGGAATTATGTTAAGCTCTTTTAGAGTCATTTTACAAGGCTTACTTCGAATTTTTTAAAATAGTATATAGAATTAATAAAAAGATTAGGTTAAAGAATTAAAAATTCCATTAAAATTTAAAGATTATTTTGATTACATCGATTAATTAGAAAATAATAAATCTTAAAATTCAATCGTACTATTTTTTTAATATGAAAGATAAGGAACGTCCCTCTTCAAGTGAAGATATTGATCTTAATATTTTAGGAATTCTTAGCGAAAATAGTAGGGAAAATTTCAATCAAATCGCTCTAAAATTAGGAAATTCTCCAGTAACTATTAAAAAACACGTGGAAGACATGGAACAAAAGGGTATTATTAAAGGGTATGGGATCGAAATTGACTTTGAAAAATTGGGGTATGATATTATTGCAACAATAGAAATTACTGTTTCAAAAGGTAAAATGATTGAAGTAGAAAACGAAATCGCAGAGAATCCTAATGTTTTTGGGGTCTACGATATCACTGGAGATTACGATGCCCTCATTTTTGCTCGCTTCAAAACGCGCACGGACTTAAGCGCCATGATTAAAAAACTTCACTCATCTCCTTACATAGAACGGACAAATACTCACATCATTTTAAACGTAATTAAAGAAGGAAGCTCGTTTGTTGACCTTTTAGAAAAAGAGAAGAGTAATAAGTAGATACCCAAAAATTTTTATTTAAATCTCCAATTTTCACTTTTATTACTAAATTTGTCGGGACTCTATTTTTATTATTCTTGAATTTTATATCCATAACTATGAGTTTAGAAATTATTGAAAAAAAAAATCATGTACTAAAAGAAAATATTTATATCTTGCCAAATAACGATTTTTTAGATCTTTCTCACTCAATCATCCCCTTTTCAGACTTTTTTCAAAAATGTCCTCGCTTAGATGTTTATGCAGGGATGGAAAACATTCCATTCGAAGAAAGAGACCCGGAATATAAAAAAATTCTACTAACCGAATTTTCATAAATTATCTTTAAAAAATCTTTTTTCATGTAATAAAAAGGAAATGTGTTTAATCTAAATTAACTCCTTTATGCAAACATTTAAATTTGTTATTCTATCTATTAAACGTTAGTTAACTTTTTTGAGAGGATGAAGTTTTTGTCATTTTATTGGAGACTCAGATATATGTTAAGAAAAACTAAGGAAATAGAAGAATTAGAAAAAGAAAAAGGTATAAGGGGGAGTAAAGGAGTTAAAGGAGTGAGAGACACCTTAAGAGAAATCGATGAAACAATTTCAAAAAATGAAAGTAGTGATAAAATAAAAGCAGAAGAAAATAAGTAAAAATCGTAGCGAGAATGAAGTAGTAAAAGCTAATGTGAAATAAACATGATTATCATAACTCTCTAGATAATGTTCAACTTCCTTTTGTTCCGAATCTCCAATTTCAGATGATATCCTTTAGTAATACAGAAATTCTCTAATTTCTTAAATAAATATCCTAATAATATTGAAAAAAAATTCTTGTTTCACACACAGATTTGAGAGATAGAATTATTCAGATCAATATCATACTAAAAATTGAGTAAAGGTATAATTTGGATGATAGTATGCGGTAATATTGTACTCTGTAAATGTAGGTAATATTTTATCAAGTACAAAATCTAATTTTATGTAAATCGATAGGGTATCAAGTAATTTCTTCTTTGATATTTCAATATTGAGATCACCAACTCCAATTCCCATGGCATGGATGTATTCCAAATCCCATTCAATAAAGAAAAGTTTTTCACTGGAAACCGGCAGAGCTTCGAAATTGATGTTAAGGTTCCTAGATTCGTTTAGATATATATATTTTGTATTTAAAAAGTCAATCGTGTTTACATTATAATCTTCTCTATATAAAGTATAATTTCCAGATTTAGTTATATCATATGGGAAGAAATCTTGAGCCCAATCACAAAATCGAGACCATTTAAAACAATCGACATAATATACAAATGCTTCACCACTAGTAGATATCGCTGTGATATTAAATAAATCCAAAGCTGTATCATTGATTTTATGAGTTTGATAATGGTTTTCGCTTACTTCTTCAAATGTTCCAGAAGGTCGAGCTAATCTAGTAGAGCCGTCAAGGGTATATAATGAAACTTGACATCTCATGATCTCTATAGGACACCAAATTTTAATCTCAAAATCGGTATTCGAATATGTATTAATATTTAAATTTTGAGATTTATTAAAATGATTGGCCCAATATAATCGAATGTATCCTATATTCGAGGATACATTAAAATCCGCTTTTGAGTTAAACCTGATGTTCCATAGATCAAATAATTGTACACCCGATTCAGAGAGACAATAGAAATTATTATAAAAAGTAGAATGATCTATCCTTAATCTTATTTCTCCCGAGTTAGTTGATATATCAGCATCATTTTCAATGTTACTGTTATTTAATTTAATGTTTAGATTTCCAGAACTTGTCCTAAAATAAAAATCTTTAATGTCGATATCATCGGCATCGAAATTTAGATTACCACTTTCAGTATTGGAAATGAAACTGTAAGTATAACGTGGATTGAAATAAATATTTAGATTCAAATCCATAATATCAACATCCGTGCGGGTATTAATATGTATAATCATTCGAGAATTCTCGAGAGTATATGTTATTAAAACACAATCTTGAGGGAAGTATGGTCCGGCATACTTTACTTCCCATTCAACTTCAATTACATTTCCTGAATCATAATTTAATTCCATTATGTTAATATCGCCCATCGGAACTTGATTATGGATCTCAACTTCGGACACGACTTTAGCAAATCTTGATATTATAATAGAAGATGTACCCTTTTTTACGGGACTATTCAAATACATTATGAAAGGAGTTGCACAGATAGCTATAACAATAACAGAAGCCAATAGAATTACAATAAAATCACTTTTTTTCATACTTTTATTCAATCTATGTCAACTTAAAAAAGTATTGTTCATAAAGATTCACCGTATTTGAATATCAAATAGAATTGATTTCCTCTCCTTCGAGATTTTCAATTTTATCTATTTGTTTATTAATTTGAATTTAGTTAGTTTGACTGGTAAAAAAAAAAGTACTAGAATTCAGTGTATAGATCTAAATTACGCGATCCATTTTATCTCTTCCTAATCTTTTCTGGAGGTCTTAGAAAAATTAAATTTGATCTTTTTCGTATTATGATATTGAAAATATCTTTCGAGATATATTTCTCATTTATAGAGTAGGTTTTTTATAATTTTTTTTTAATAATATACTATTAAAATCTCAGTTTTCTTGTTGGTATGTGTTTTTTTGTGGTTAAAAAAATTTTAACACAAGACAATAAGTTTATAAACAAGGAGAGCTAAATCTAAACAAAAATTTAAAATCTAGGATAAAAATTGAACAAATTTTAGGAAAGATTTCAAATCAAAAAAGATATAAGGTGACAAACCTTAATAAATTTAAAATATTTTCATTATGGGAAATAAATCCCACAAATAAAAAATAAAAAAAACATTTTAGATGTGAATTATGGATGATGTTAAAAAAGTTAGAAAAAAGCCCTGAGATTGCGATAATCGCAACAGAAGAAGTGTTTAAGACCTATGAACTAATATGCTTAGATAAGTTAAAGGAAATAGGGAGATCAACAGCAAGAGAGTGGTCTTTTGCAATGGGATACAATCATCGTAGTTCACTTGCTAAAATTATTCGAAGGATTAAAGAGAGATACCCTGAGAAGCTTAAGATTTATGAAGATAGATATCCACGCCTCTACGAAGCAAAGTAGGATAATTAACAGAAAAGCTAGTGAAAATAATTTTATAATTATTTATCAAAAATAAGAGATATAATACGACAAAAATTTCTATGAGAACTCATCAATCAAGTATAATAGGTTCAAGAACAAGAGTAGAAGATTCTTGCGAATCAGGTTTGTGTTCAATTTGTATAGCCGATTGTCCTGTATTCTGTGAAGTTTCAAAATCAGCTCTAAGAGGGCGTGAAGCGTTATACCCTCGAAGGGAGCTTTATGGAAACTCCACTGCGGGAACATCAAAAGATTTTGGTTTATCTTATGGCGATTTTCAAATGCAGTTCGAGGTTCGAGGTGCTCAAGGGATTGAAGTTGATGAGGATAAAGTGATATTTCCTAACGTAGATCTGACGATGCACTGGGGTAATATTAAGCAGAAATTGCCTATTATAATTCCAGGGCTAGGAAGCACTTATGTTGCCAAAAGAAATTGGGAAGGATTAGCAATTGGTGCTGCTTTAGCTGGAGTAAGTATAACAGTTGGAGAAAATGTAGTAGGCATGGATCCATTTGCTCAGTTCGCAAATCACACAGTTTATCCTAAAGTTGTTGATACAGAAGACATGAAATTTCGCGTTAAGACTTATCGAGAATTTTGGGATGGAAAACATGGGACAGTAATTGTACAAAAAAATATCGAAGATACAAGATTAGGTGTTTTCGATTATGTTATGTCAAGATTAGATATTGATTCGCTAGAACTAAAATTTGGTCAAGGAGCTAAAGCAATTGGAGGAGAAGTAAGATTGGAGTCTTTAGATAGAGCCCGATTGCTCCAAAAACGTGGATACTTAATTTTTCCAGATCCCACAGATCCAATTATCATAGACCAATGGAAAGCAGGATTGATTCCTGATTTTGAAAGGCATAGTAGAGTGGGTTTATCTACAACTGAAGATGTTTTAGAAGAAATAGATCAAATTCGCTCAAGTGGTGCAAAAAATATTTTTATAAAAACAGGAGCCTATCGACCAGCTGCCACTGCTTGGTTATTAAGATTAGGAGTAGAAGGAAAAGTAGATGGAATGACTTTTGATGGTGCTGGAGGAGGAACAGGAATGAGTCCAGTAAGTATGATGAATGAAGGGTCAATTCCTACAGTTTATTTAGAAGCTCTTGTAGTTGGGTGTTTAGATATGATAAAGAAAAAGAAACCCAATATTAATATTCCAACCGTAGCCATCGCGGGTGGAATTGCAAACGAAACTCAGATATTCAAAGCCCTTGCCATGGGTGCCCCCTATATTAAGTGCATAGCTATGGCAAGGGCTCCACTAACCGCTGCTATGAAATCCAAATATATTGGTGAAATTATTTCAAATAAAACAGTCACGCCTGCTGTGTTGAAGAGTTTAGGCTTTTCTAAAGATAAGAATCCCTTGAGTTTAAGTCTTAATGAAGCATTTGTTGAATATGATAAAATCCATAGGATTCATAAAGGAAATGAAATTCCTCCCTCTGCAGTTGGTGTATATACATATTTTGCAAGTAAACTTGGTATTGGTTTAAAACAATTATTAGCAGGAACGAGAAAATTCAATTTAGACCTCATGGATCGCCAAGATATTGCATACATCTCTCAAAGAGCAGAAGACGTTTGTAAAAAGTGGAAATTAGGGATAGAGTCTCAAGAGTCGCTCGATTTTGAATTAGTAAAGAGGGAAATTTATTCAGGAAATTACATATAATCTTTTTTTTATCAGATCTTTATCCATTAATTTCTACAAAACTCACAATTAAGCAAATTTTATAAGAAAAAAAAGTTAAGGCATTAATTTTTCGAACTCATCAACAAACAATTCATATTGTTTTATCCCTAGCTTCCAAAAGTCGGGCTTGGTTATATCTAAACCCACAATATCGCCTAGCTCAACAGGAGATAAACTACCTCCGGCGCTTAAAAGCTTCTTAAATTTTGGGATAAAAGACTGACCTTCTTCCTTATATTTGCGATATAAAGCGAATACAAAGAGTTGGGCATATAAATATGGATAATTGTAAAAGCGAAAATTCGGTTTATAATAATGGGGTTTCATAGTCCATTCCCATATCATTTCATCGAACCACTCAACAGAATCACCGTATATTCTATCTCTTCCAGCACACCAGTATTTCGAGATTGTTGGACCATCTAAATTTTCTCCGTTTTCGATCGCGTCATATAAACTTTGTTCGAAAAATGCACGCCCACTTACTTGAAAGGCTGCCTGACCTGCGTCGTCTAACACGTGTGCTAAAAGCGCTCTTTTTTCTTCGTTACTTTCTGCCTTATTTAGTAAAAGATCTGTCATCAAAAGCTCGCCAAATGTGGACGCAGTTTCAGCAACCGTATATCCTGGGAAGACATTAAAGTATGATAGCTCGTTTGAAGCAAGATAAGCATGAATAGCATGGCCAAGCTCATGAGCAAGAGTGTATATTTCATTTAAAGCACCTGTAAATGATTGTAAAATAAAAGCAGATTTTCCTTTGTACCAAGAGTCGCAGTACGCTCCATTTCTTTTTCCTTTCCTTACAGCAGCGTCTATATGGTTTTTTGTAAACATCTCATTGACAATTTTCTCAAAATCTTTATCAACCTTTCCGTAAGCTTCTAAAACAAGCTCTTTTGCTTCCGTCCAAGAACGGTTTTTCATTGAAGACGCTTTAATAGGTGCTCGAACGTCAGCGCAAGTTAATTTAGGTAAGTTCATTAGTTTTGCTTTAAGGCTTAAATATTTTCTATAAACGCCTACATTTCTCTCTATGACCTTCAGCAAGTTGTCAATAATAATTTGTGTTGTATCGTTTGTAATAAGGCTCTGATGCATTGGACTATCGTATTTACGCCTTTTGGTAATTTTCATCCAATCTGAACAAATATTTCTGAGCGCTGTAGAAAACACTTCTTGATCTTTTCCTAGTAACCCATAGATAGATTTATTAACAGAGATTCTCGTTGCTCTATCGGGATGAGTTATTAAACTGTTAGCCTCTCCATAAGATAAAGCTTTCTTCTCTCCTTCTACTTCGACCTCAAATTCCCTTGTATTTAACCATTTACCCTGTAGACTGCTCCATGCTTTTACTCCATATTGATCCTTTTCTAAAATCAGCTGTTCTTCAATCTCTGAGAGTTGATGCGGAACAACCCTTCTAATCTTCTCCAAAAAATGCTTATAATCTTTTAATATTGGATTTTCTAACAATTCTTTTCGACTATAAACAAGTTTACCAATCTCCAATTCAAAAAAAGCCAGTTTCTTAAAGGTATTTGTGTTAAAGTCTTCAATTTTATTTTTTAGCCCTTCTAATTCTGGAATTGTCATATTCGCATCGTAGGACCTATGAGAAAATAACGCTAATTCTTCTAAATTTTCGTAAAACTCTTCTTGCTTCTTAAACAACTCGCACAAATCTTCAGCTGAAAAACTCGATAAGTTAATTTTTCCTTTATATGTCTTTACAAAATCTTCCACTTGTTTATGAAGCGAATCCATAGTTTTTGAAATTCTTGGATCATCGTGACCAGAAAAAATTTCAGATAAATCCCACGCAATTTCGTTTTCTTTCATAATAATCAAGTTGTCATAAATTCTAAAGAATAAAAACCTTATCTTTATAGAAAAACGATCCTAATAAATTGGCTAATTAAATTAAGATGATCAATAGAGTTTTGCAAACAAGTTATTCGTACTCAATTGTACTGGGAGGCTTGTTTGAGATGTCGTAAACCACTCTATTTATTCCTTTAACTTCGTTAATTATCCTTGTTCCGATTTTCTCTAAAAGCTCCCAATCCAATTTTGCAAAATTAGCAGTCATGGCATCTAACGATTCGACGACTCTTATGGCACATATATATTCGTAGGTACGGAAATCGCCCATTATTCCTACTGTTTTTAAAGGTAAAAATACGCAAAATGCTTGCCAAAGGGCATCATAAACGCCCGCCTTTTTGATCTCTTCAATTAAAATCTTATCTGCTTCTCTTAAAATCGTAAGTTTGTCTTTATCAATCGCCCCGATAATCCTTACAGCTAATCCAGGACCCGGAAAAGGATGCCGTTTTATAATATCTTCTGGTAATCCTAGTTTTAAACCTATTTTTCTAACTTCATCTTTGTATAAATCTTTCAAAGGCTCAATAATTTTTAACTTCATATCGTCCGGTAAAGTCAAGTTATGGTGCGACTTTATTTTTACTGAAGTTTTACTCGTAGCGGCAGTTTCCACACGATCGGGGTAAATTGTTCCTTGAGCGAGAAATTTAATGTCTGGATGTGATTCTTCTAACTCAATTGTTTTTTTTTCAAAGACTTCGATAAATGTATGACCTATAATTCTTCTCTTTTCTTCAGGATCCTCAATATCTTTTAATTTTTCTAAAAATAAATCTTCAGCGTCAATGTAATGGAAGTTTTCAAATTTTAACGCGTGTTTGAAAGATTCTTGGACCTCAATTTCTTCGTTTTTTCTTAATACTCCATTGTTAACAAAAATGCTATGTAACCGATTTCCTATCGCTTTTTGGAGCAAAATCGCTACAACAGAAGAATCTACACCTCCACTTAGCCCCAAAATCACTCTTTCGGTCGATCCAATTTCACTTCTAATTTTTTCGATTGCCCTTTCTATCCAATTTTCTAACTTCCATCCTTTCGTCGCTTTTACAATGTTCAAAACGAAGTTTTTCAAAACTGTAATCCCCTTTTGCGTATGGATAACTTCAGGGTGAAATTGCACGCCGAATAAGTTCAAACTTTCATTTGCATACGCCGCGATGGGGCAAGTATTTGTTTTTGCTAATACTTCGAAACCGTCTGGCATAGATTCAACTTGGTCTCCGTGAGACATCCACACTATTTCCCTCTTATCTAAAGATTCGAATAATCTTTTAGGCGTGAGGATTTCTAACTCTGTTTTACCGTATTCTTTTTTATTAAATGGCTTTATTTTTCCACCTAATTGGTGTATTATCAAGTGTAAGCCATAACAAACCCCCAAAACAGGTATTTTTTCCTCTTTTACAAAACTAAAGAAATTTTTTGCTAGTTGTGGACTATTCTCCTCGTAGACGCTACTAGGGCCACCAGAAAGAATAATCCCTTGTGGGTCGACCCTTTTTAATTCTCCAATAGAGACATCGTAAGGTAAAATTTCTGAATATACTCCTAATTCTCTAATACGTCTAGCTATAAGGTGTGTATACTGTGAACCCATGTCTATTACGCAGATTTTATCCATAGATCATAAACTACTTTGTAATGTTGATTAAGTATTTATTAAACTGATATTTTAATTAACTTTTTCAATATAAAATATATATTGATTATCTTCGAAAAAAAATAAATAAGTAAAAGAAAAAAGGATAAAAAAATCAAATTGAACTGATTTATTGGTTTTTATTATAATTTAAAAAAGTAATAATTAAATGCTTATTCATAAAGCAGAACTTATACTAATGATTTTTTTTAAAAATCATAGAAACTAAACTAAAGAAGAAAAAATCATGAAAGAAAATCTAGATCCGTTTCAGATCTCTCAAATACAACTTTATAATGCGTGTAAGATTCGAGGTTGTGATAGCGAAATCTATAAATCGTTAAGTCAACCTGAAAGATTCGTTGAAATAAAACTTACAATGAAGATGGACGACAATTCTCTTAAAACCTTTAAGGGCTTTCGTTCTCAATACAATTCTGCAAGAGGTCCAATGAAAGGAGGTATAAGATTTCATCCTGATGAAACTGCTGCTCTTGTAAAAGCATTGAGCGCTTGGATGACATGGAAATGCGCATGTGTAGATATTCCATTGGGGGGCGCTAAAGGTGGTATTATTTGTGATCCAAGAGAAATGAGTAATAGAGAAATAGAAACGCTTGCAAGAAGTTATATTAGGAAATTAGCAGATTTTATAGGACCAAGTATTGATGTTCCTGCGCCTGATGTCTATACTAACCCCCAAATTATGGCTTGGATGATGGACGAATACGAAATAATTGTACGTAAACATGCGCCATCCGTAATAACTGGAAAACCATTACCCTTAGGAGGTAGTGCTGGGCGTTCAATTGCAACGGCTAAAGGTGGATCTTATTGCATCAGAGAAGCTGCAAAAGATATTGGTTTAGATTTAAATGGAGCAAGAGTTGTAATACAAGGATATGGAAATGCTGGCTCTTGGGGTGCTAAAATCCTGCAAGATGATTATAATTGTAAGATAATTGCTGTTTCCGATTCAAAAGGGGGCATTTACAATAAAAATGGAATTGATGCTTATGCTGCTTCGGAACAAAAAGAAAGAACCTCCACGGTAGTGGGGTTGAAAGGAACGCAAGAAATAACAAATGAAGAATTATTAGAATTAGAATGTGATGTTTTAGTTCCTTCTGCGCTTGAAAATGTAATTACACGTAAAAATTCACAAAATGTAAATTGTAAGATTATAGCAGAACTCGCAAATGGACCAACAACACCTGCAGGAGATCAAATTTTATTTAAAAATGATATTATTGTTATTCCTGATTTTTTATGTAATGCTGGAGGAGTTACTGTTTCGTATTTCGAAATGGTGCAAGGTTATTATCAATATTTCTGGACTGAGGGAGAAGTATTTACTGCCTTGGATAAAATAATAACCAAAGCATACCATTCTGTTGTCCATAAAGCAAAAGAACATAATTCTAATTATAGAATGGGTGCATATTTAATAGCCATTGATAGGGTGATAAATGCCATGAAATTACGTGGTTGGTTATAACCCATACATCACTCTATAATTTTTAACATAAAATGAAAAACTTTTCTTTTTTTTTATCTTTTTAATGAACAAAACAACAATTTCTATGTACTAATAGATCGTTTTATTAAAAATAATTTAATTTTAAATACTATATTAAATATTTAATATAATAATAAACATAATTTTGAGTTTAGAATTATGTTACTAAACCCAAATGAGAGTTCTAAAGAAACAATGGATATAGCTACAGAATTAATTAATTTGCACACTAATGCTTTGGAATATCTAAAAAAGATGGAAAGAGCGCTCATCAATTCTATTTCTATAGCGAATTATAACGATTTTGTTAAAATTTTTAAAGGTTATCGAGTTCACCATTCTATTTTACGAGGTTAAGCATAAGGAGGCATTTTTTGACATCCAGATGAAAACACTGCGTTAGTAAAAAGTCATATCAACATAATATAGAATTAAATAGTTTTTCCAAAAAAAAAACCATAAAAAATTGATATAAACCATGACACAATCAAAAAAGAATATAGAAGAAGTAAACATAATAATAGATGAAAATTTTCTTGATAAATCTATAAAAAAGCATGGCAATTTTCTTATCCCTATATTACAAGATATACAGGAAAGTTATAGATATTTACCTGAAGAGTGTCTCATCAAAGTTGCAGAAAAATTGCAAATTCCACTGATAGAAGTGTATGGGGTGGCTACATTTTACCAGTCATTTAGTCTTATTCCTAAAGGTGAGCATATTATTACTGTTTGTTTAGGAACTGCATGTTATATACGTGGTGGAACAAATATGGTTGATGTACTAACAAAAGAATTGAATGTAAAACCTGGGGAAACTACAAAAGATAAAAGATTCTCGCTTGAAACTGTTAATTGTCTTGGTTGCTGTGCTATTAGTCCAGTTATGGTTATTGATGATAAGATTTACGGAAATTTAACTATGAATAAATTTAGAAAGATATTAAATAGATTTAGAGAAGATTCGGTAAAATTGAGACAGAGTGATATTTAGTGTCAGAATTTTCTAAAAGAGAAGTTTTTATTTGTAGAGGAACAGGTTGTAATTCTTCAGGTGCAAAAGAGAATTTTGAAGCTTTAGAAGAGTCAATTAAAGATAATAATTTATCAGATTTTATAAAAATTAAGCAGACAGGATGCCATGGTTTCTGCCAGATGGGACCACTTTTCGTAATCCAACCAGATAATGTTCTTTATGTTCATGTTCAGGAGGAAGATATAGATAGTATAGTTAAAGAACACTTTATAAAAAATAATATCATTGAAAGATTATTATATGAGGATCCAACGACTGGTGAAAAAATAAAGGATATGGATAAAGTTGCTTTTTATTTTCATCAACAGCGATTTTTACTTGAATATTGTGGAAAAATTGATCCTGAAAATATCGATGATTATATTAATATTGCTGGTGGCTACAAATCCCTTCAGAATATTATAGCAGAATTAAAACCCTCCGAAATTATTAAAGAAGTAATAAAATCAGGACTAAGAGGGAGAGGTGGTGCAGGATTTCCAACTGGTCAAAAGTGGAGCTTTGTCGCAGATGCTAAAGATGAACCGAAATATATAATTTGCAATGGTGATGAAGGAGATCCGGGTGCATTTATGGATAGAACTATTTTTGAAAGTAATCCTCACAGCGTGCTTGAAGGTATGATTATTGGTGCTAAAGCAATGGGCGCAAAAGCAGGATATATTTATTGCAGGGCAGAATATCCTCTTGCTATTCAACGAATTAAAATTGCACTTCATCAGGCGAGAGAAAGAAAATACCTTGGAAAAAATATACTTGGAAGCAGTTTTTCATTTGATATTACATTGAAACAAGGAGCGGGAGCGTTTGTTTGTGGAGAAGAAACTGCATTAATAGCCTCAATAATGGGAAAGAGAGGAATTCCAACACAGAGGCCTCCATTTCCTGCACAATCTGGCTTATGGGGGAAACCTACTAACATAAATAATGTAAAATCTTGGGCTTTAATTCCGCGAATTTTTGAAAAAGGAGCAGAATGGTTTGCCTCTATCGGAACTGAATTCTCTAAAGGTACTATAGTTATTGCTCTTACTGGAAAAATTCAAAATGCAGGTTTAGTAGAGATTCCAATGGGTACCACAATTAAGAAATTAATTTATGATATTGGTGGAGGAAGTGCAACAGGTAAAAAAATAAAAGCTATACAGACAGGTGGTCCATCTGGTGGATGTATTCCACAAGATCTTTTTGATTTACCGATTGATTATGAATCACTTAAGCAAGTAGGCTCTATAATGGGTTCGGGGGGAATGATTGTATTGGATGAAGATACCTGTATGGTCGATTTTTCAAGGTACTTCACAGATTTCTTGCAGAATGAATCATGTGGTAAATGTTCAATATGTAGAGAGGGTACTCAACGTATGTTTGAAATACTAACAGATATAACCGAAGGTAAAGCAAATGTTGAGTCTATTGATCTGCTTGAAGAGCTTGGTCATGTAATAAAAGATACTTCTTTATGTGGACTTGGTCAAACTGCACCGAATTCTGTGCTTTCTACAATTAAATATTTCAGAAATGAGTATTTGGAACATATTTTAGAACATAATTGTAGAGCGGGGTTATGTACAAAACTTTTAAAATCTCCATGCGAAAATAGTTGCCCAGTCCATCTAAATATTCCAGGATTTATACAATTATTCAAAGAAAATCGTCTTGAAGAAGCATTTGAATTGATTATGCTTGATAATCCTCTTCCCGCAACTACAGGACGAATTTGTTTTGCACCTTGTAATAATCGGTGTAAAAGAGTATATATAGATGAAACTATCAATACAAGATCTCTTCATCGCTATATCTCAGACACTATATATAAAATGAAAAAGGATAAAGAAATTATAAATAGGTTTATAGGTAAAAAATTACCAACAACAGGAAAGAAAATTGCTATAATTGGTGCTGGTCCTTCAGGTTTAACTGCAGCTTATTATTTAGTTAGATTGGGTCATTTAATTGATGTTTATGATAAAAAATCTAAACCTGGAGGAAAATTATTATATAGTATTCCTGAATATCGTCTCCCTACAAATGTTTTAGAACATGAAATAGATATTATTAGAAAATTAGGAGTAAATTTCATATTAAAAACAGAAATTGGCAAGGAAACACAGTTAAATAAATTAATTGAAGATTATGATGCAATATATATTACAACTGGTACTCAAAAAATAATTCCTTTGAATGTTCCTGATTGTGATGCTCCTGGTGTACTTTTAGGAATTGAAGAATTAGAGAAAATTAAAAACAGTGATTTTAGTCAAAATAACGATAAAATAGTAATTATTGGTGGCGGAAATACTGCAATAGATGTTGCAAGATCATTAAAGAGATTAGGAGGGGATGTTACTATCGCTTATCGTCGTACTTTAAGAGACATGCCTGCAAATGAAGAAGAAATAAAAGAGGCAATGAAGGAAAATATTGAATTTATGTTCATG
>DAOUUT010000238.1 GCA_030668025.1 Promethearchaeota archaeon | reverse complement strand
TTTGAGTAAATTCTGGTAATAAATAATCTAATAATCCAGAATCATATGTAGAAGTTGTAGTTGCTAAAGTAATTCGAGTAGGATTTCGTGCAGTTAATAAGTCGAATATAAAATAAGTTCCAAATGAACCTCCAATTATTATTAAAAACATTAAAATAAAAGCAGTTTTATGTTCACTTATTATTATTTTTAATGATTTTTGATGTGGCACTTTTGTTATCCTCCCGCTAAACTTACGCTAATAATTAAGAAGATTCCGATAATCATGCTTTATTTTCCATTTTAAGATCATTCTATTATTTTCTTTAAAAATTTATATTATAGCTCATTTTTTTTTAGTTTTAAACGTTTGGTTTTTCTGGTAATATCGATAGAGGGATCGCTCACCTTTTCAATTTATAATTCTATCAAAAATTAAAAAAAAGAATAAAAAGTGATTAAAGAGGATAATTATACTAAATAATTTTATCAAATTTTGTAAAAATAAAAAAACAAAAAGGTGTAAGAAAGTAAATAGTAGTTATGGTATTGTTATAATGTTAGTATCTCCATCTAAACTTACTTAAAAATGAGTTCAAGGGGAAGGAAATATATTACTTTTTTTCTTAATTTAAAAATCCTGCTTTTTTAGGAGGAAACATCACGGGGGATGGAGATAAAACAAAGTGAAATTTAAAATTTGCTCCATCTAATCATTTGACTTATATTGGATCTATCCGTTTTATAAGCAAAATTTTATTAAAATCTGAATCATGAGAATAAATCTCTTGAATCTTATTTTCTAATAAGCTTGCTGCAATTAAGGAATCCCTCCCTCCAGTTCTGTACTTTTCAGCAATCTCAAATGCAAATAAAATTGAAGAAGTAGAAATGTCTAATACGTTGATATTTTTCGAGTCGATAATAGCAACTAACCGCTTCTTAACCTCAACCTCTTTATATTTAAATGCTTTAACTAATGCATGAAAACATTCCATAAATACAATTGAAGGAATGCTTACAAGTTCTTTTCCACTAACTATATTTAATAAAAGTTCCTTACATGTTAAATGCTCAGGAAGATCTTTGTTTAATGCATACACGAGAATGTTAGAATCAATTCCCCTCATGATTTCCACATACTCTTACTTGCTTGTATAACATCTACGTTTTTTTCACCATCTGATAATGGATTCTCTAAAATCTCGAGAATCTTCTCTTTATTGACCATTTTTTTTCTAAGATCATGACAGAAAATAAGATAATCACCAATTTTCATTTTGAGACGATCAGCTTCCCTTTTAATCTCCCACCACTTCTCTTTTAACTCATCATCAATCACAATATTAGTCCTCATATATGTAAGTATGTATTACATACTTATAAGCATACTGATTAATAATAAATTTTGACAATAGATTATTAAAATCCAATTTTATTGAGAGAGAAATTTTTTAATATGATAAGAATTATTTTCCACATTTGTTAAGTTCTCGCATTTCCAGGTAGGATCTTGAAGCAATTCTGTACTAGAGCCGCCAATTTTTTCTAAAATGCCAACAAATGCTCCAAAAACTAAAGCTAATCGATATTCAAAAGCAGAAATTTTTCCCCCTCCAATTCCAAAAAGTTTCATTTTACTAATGGTAAGTTCGTTTAATACAATATCTGTCCAATAGTGGAGTGCCTCTAAAAAACTAAAATCATTTCCATTAGTTTGATGTATTTTTAAATACCTTTCATCAACCTTAACATCTCCAGGAAAATTTTTAGGAATGTAACCAACAGTTTTAATTGAATTCGGATACGCCTTCTGGATATCACCTACAAGGTCACAGACACCTGCAACTGTGCTTCCAGAGATAATTGTTCCTTCAAAAGATTTTAATGCTTCTAATAAATTTCTTTGTAAATCTTGCCCGAGTTCTTCCTTACTTAGTTTCGTACTTCCTGTAATAATGACAAGTGGTATGCTCAAATCTCCCTCCTTTACTCCATACTCTTTTTTCAATCGATTTATTGCATCTTTATCGTTGAATCGAATAGCTAAACCAAGTATTAGTAAATGTCTTACTAATTTAATTCCTTGTAACTTATCATCTACAATACTAAGACTATCCAGATCATTTAAATGAGAGGAGATCATCCATCCTGCTGTACTAAACCTTATCCCTAATAAATAATTATGTAAACTTTCATTTATCTCTTTAGAAAATAATTTAAACAGCCCATTATTGAAATATGCCCAAGGCATGTTAATTCCAACTGAAATTTGCTCTTCACTCATTTTTATTATGTTTTTTATAGCTGGTAATGAATAATCAAGGATATCGATATTTTTATTGAGAGCAATATTAGTAATAAAGTAATTAACACCAGTATAAGTATCATCAGGATTTACATTATAAGATTGGTTAAAATAGTCATGCGCCCTTTTAAGATTTAATTTCTTCCATGACCCACCTAAGCACGACAAAGCATCGGTATCTTCAGGATCCAATTTAATTGCTTCTCCTAAATATTTTTGTCCTTGTTGATATTCAGTACCAGTAGGATTTTTAGCATAATATTTGTAAAAAGCAAGACCAAGTTCTCTTAATACTGAAGAATTATTGTAATTGACAAAATCAGTTAGAAGTTTTATAATAAGATCCCATTTTTCTACAGCTCTTGCTAGTTTTACAATTCTTAATATTAAATTAAGTTCTTTTGATTTATCAGGGGCATTATCATATACCAATTCCAAACTCTTAATTTTATTATTTATTTCTTGAACAGTCATATAAACGCCATAATTCGCTTCATATATGCTCAAAAATTCTAAACTACTCTTAAATTCTAGGTCGGCATCTTCAAGAATTGCCGCAATTCGATAGAATTGCCGCTTAATTTTATCTGGAAGTTTAATACTTGGTTTATATAAATTATCATGCTGAATAACACTCCAACAATGTTGAAGAAGTGTTCTTATTTGAAGTTCCGCTTTGAGTTGATAAATCTCGTCAAGAACGTCAAGATCTTGTAGGTATATGGAATCTGGATTTAGTTGTACAATATAATGATGAGATAAATATCCAAATTGATCCTCGTCTAAAGTATCGAGTTTGTCCTCGCTATCTTCCCATTGTATTTTGAAATTCTCTTCTATTATTTGGCAACATTTCTTTACATCATCTAGAGTTGGTAAAATAATACGTCCACCGCACAGATCGGTTAAATCTTCAACAGGATTTGGTCCATACTTCTCTGCTTTCCCAGGGCGTTGTATTTTTTCTGCATAACTCGTTACCGCTTTAGCACGTGTTTGAACTATGCTTTCAGGAGAAATATTTTTCGTAATTTTTTTAAGAATCAATTCAAGTATTTCTGCATATTTAACAAAATCTTTACGACATTCTTTGTAATTATTAATTTCTCTTATAAGCTCATCTCGATCTTTTTTCATTTTAACTCATTTAATTTTTAAGTTAGTTTACATTTTACAATCTACTTATTTACACTTTATCATGTTCATAAAGAGCAGGTAATATTACTTCTCGTAATTTAGGGTAAAATTCGGAATCAGACATGAGATATTTCTTCATAGATTGAATATCAGCAATATCAAACTCTAATTCACTGGGTAATTCAGTCTCCTTCAGATAAACGCTAAAAAATGTCTTCTGTCTTTTCGAAGCGAAGCTAATTTCCTTGATTACATAATCTGAATCGAGTATATGCGGTGTAATAAATAGTAAAAAAGCCTTACATCGCTCTAAATTTTCCACGATTGATCTTTTCCAATTCTCGCTAATAGGAATTCCTTCATCATACCAAATGTGTATACCCTTTTTATTAAGATAGTCTATTATTGGATATACTTGGAGTTTGTCTGTGTGAGAATAACTAACAAAAACAAATGGCTCATCTCCTTCATATGCTTCAAATGGCATTTGAAATTTCTGTGGATCAGATAAAAAGCTCTCAACTATCAGGTTTTCAAGGGAAGGATGTTCATTTATTGATATAATCTTATTCTCGTTAACAATATTTTCCAGAAATTTCATTAAAGTGGGATCTTTGTTAATTGCATCACAGAAATGGGTTAATTTCCGCTGAGCACTATATGAATGACCTTGGAACATATAATAGATGCAAATATTTTCTATTGCTGATATAAGGATTGTATATTGACCGAATTTCACACGATCGAACGATTCGGAAAAAATTTGATCGCAAAAAGTATTACAAGAGGTTAAAAACTCACCGAAGTGGGTCTCATCAATAGCCATATCCGCAGTAAAGGGGCTGGAAAACACCATCTCACCCTCTTTTGTCATTATGGCAAATAACACAGGTAATTCGCCTTCCAACTTCGGAGGTTCTATTGCTCGCTTTTTGAGCATATTTACGACTTGATCGTTTAAACGAGCTAATTCCATACGTTCTTCTAAAGGTGCTTTTGATTCTTTTAGGCTTTCCCATACCTCTAGTTGCTTAAGCAATTGATCGTGTTCACTCGAAATTCTCATAGCTAAACGATTCAGACCACATTTTTTAGCCAAATTTTGCGATTTAGTAAATAATCTCCGGGCTTTATTCATATCCAAAGTTAGTAACGCTAATCTGGCTTGTAATAAATAGGTTTCAGCTAATAAGGAATAAGAACGAATATTTAGGGCAATATCCAGTATTCGAGAAATATAGGTTTGTAGTTCATCTAGAATTTCGAGTTCATTTGTCGCACTCAGTTCAAACAGGAGTAAGTCACAAAGGTTAAGCAGAGCGATTATAGACATCTCGTAACCGATATTCTTTTCTTCAACTACTTGTTTCAATATCTCTTCAGCTTTACCGCGATTAAGAGCTCGCGGGCTTGTTTTTAGGTATACAGCTCTATCTATACGGTATAAAGCATCATATTGCTTATTTTTTTCTTTGATTTGCTTTATTCGATGCAAGTATTGCTGTGCTTGTTCAAGATCGTTCATGTCAATAGCTAAATGAAATAATGAATCGAGAACCGCGACCGTTGTAATTATACTCCCAGTCTCTTCTGTAATGGTTAGACTCTTTTCCATATATTCCAAAGCTTGATCTAAATTGCCTTGCAATTGGTAAATCATTCCAATATTATTAAACATGCCCGAAATTAGTTGTTTATTGTTTTCTTCCTCTGCAAATGCTAAAACTTGTTCATTATAACTGAGAGCAAGATCTAATTCACCTTTAAGGTAGTAAATAGATCCAAATAGTAAATAACAACGCTGAATAAGTTGTTTATACTCAAGTTCTACGGCAAGTATTTTACTTGACTCTGCATATTCTAAGGCACGGTTTAAGTCTCCAATTTTCCAGGAAAACAGTCCAAGTTGATTAAGAGATAGCGCAATACCCGCTTTAAGATTGAGTTTTTCTCGCAATGCTAAACCATGTTCTGCATATTTTATAGCTTTTTCCAGCTCTCCTTTCTGTGAGTAATTAAATCCTTTGGCCATAGCTATTAAAGCCTCTCTTTTTATAAGTTCTGTTGATGGCTCTCGATTGAGCATTTTAAGTAGATCTTCGCTCTTTCCAATAAATTCTTCAGCTTCACCTATTTTTTCTTGCCAAGTTAAAGCCACACCCATATAAATGTAGACATCAAGTAATTGAAGGGAATTTTCAAGTTTCTGACTTTCTTGATAAGCTTTATTCGCGTACTTAAGTCTTTCTTTCTGATTATAATTAAATATTGCTAGTAAAGTTTTAAGCAAATAATATGAGATTCGTTCATGGACTGAGAGTTCTTTTTTTTCTCCAAAATTGTCCACAATTTGAAGTGCTTCTTCAAATTTAGCTTCTTCTATAAGTTTTCTTGCTCGAATTAATTCCTTAGGTTCTGAATATGACACGTAATCATCTATATATAAGGGATCTGATAAATTTAGATTTATACTTTAAAAATACAATTAATATATTAAGTAATTAAGTCAATTACAATTTTAAATATAATACAATTTGTTTTCTCCAGTTATTTATATCATTTTCTTTTTTTCAATTTTT
>DAOUUT010000089.1 GCA_030668025.1 Promethearchaeota archaeon | reverse complement strand
TTTTTAATGAACAATCTAAAACTCATAGAATGCGCCGACCTACTAGAACGGGGGATTATAATGTAAGAAAACAAAAAAAGGGGCTAATTTATAATTGTTAATTCCTTTATAAAATTAACCATTTTTTCATTATTTTTCTTTATTTTTTATCAGAATTAGCAATTAATTTTTTAATTTTAAAATCAATTTTCTATAAATTGATGTTGATTTCGTTCTAATGCCAATTATTTTGACTTAAAGACTATTGGTACTTGTAAGAAGAACCATAATATAATCAGCAACGCCTTCAATAGAATCGGAAATAGCTTCTAAAATGTCGAATATGTTTCCGATAGTAAAAATTGTAAAGAAATTTACATTGTAGTCTGTTTCTTGAAGGCTTTTTCTTAATTTAATATTTAGTAGGTCCACATCGTGTTCTTTTTGATTTATTACCTTAGCGTACTCTTTCACATTTTTCCTTTTTTCCACTAATTCAATCACGATCTTATCTAAATATTCAACTGCTTCTACGGTTGTTTCTATTATTTTCAAGGTAATGCTTACGGTCTCTTCACTACTCTGTTCCCAAAAACTTAGTGGTACCGTAACAATTCTTCGAGCAACGCCAGTACTGCAATTTGCTACATCATCCAATCTTTTTACTAAATGTGATAGGTTTAATCTTATACTTGGGTTTAATTCTCCTTTAGAGACATCTTTTTGGATTCTCCTTCTTAATTTATCCGCATCGTCTTCTAAAAGATCAACTTTATGAAAACTTTTATTAGCTTTTTCGAGATTTTTGTCTTTTAATAATAAATTTAACCCAACTTCTAATTCTTTCACGCATTCTTGAACGATTTGGGCGTGTTTAATCGTTTTTTCCAAGACATTTAAAGTAGTTTCTCTTTTTAAAAATTCTATTAATGAACCCATTTTTATCACATTTTTTTATTTTTTTGTAATGTTTTATATTACAATATATTATATATATTTTATTAGGTTAATCCAAATAAATTAAATCCATAATAAATAAACCCGGCAAGCGCAGCTGCAATTGGAAAAGTTAGAACCCAATATACACCCATTTTCCTTAATTCTTTATAATTTACTTCTTTTTTTTGAGATAAACTCATTCCGATTATGCAAAATACAATGACATGACTATGAGATATGGGTAAACTTAATAATGTAGCTAACATAAGAATTAAGGCAGAACTTAATTGAATAATAAGACCTTCACTAGGGCGAGAATCAATCATCTGAGAAGCTAAGTTTCTAATAACATACCGTGCAGCAATATAAATCCCAAGAGAAGCGCAAATTCCGCAAATAAGAGCAAAGAATAAATACTGCTCTATATTCAAAGACCCTTTATCGAATAATCCATAAAGAATACCTAATGCCTCACCTGAATTTGCCCCCACCCAAATCTCAGCAAAGATAACAGCAAATAACAATAACCATTTGAAATACTTCTCAGAATTCTCGATCTGATTTAAACCTTTTAGGCGTGATAGATAAGTTTTAGAAATTATTTTAAAAAACACATAAGTAACAATTAAACCAAATAAAGGAGATAAGAACCAACTAAGAATTACATTATTTAATTTCACCCAATTAAACGCTGTTTCAAGATTAACACCTCCTTGTGAAAAGGAATATACGATTACAACTCCAACTATGCTTCCTATTAGCGAGTGAGTGCTGCTTAAAGGAATTCCCGCGAAACTCCCAATTACTAACCAAACTATACTACTTATTAAAACTGTTAGCAACATAAAATCTGTATATGTTAACGCCTCTCCTAATAAATCAGAACCAACAGTTTTTGCTACAAATGCAAAGCTAAAGGAGAACATACCAACACCAACGGCAACACCTCCAATTAATAATGCAACTTTAAACTTCAAAACTCCTGCTCCTACTAACGAAGATAAAGTTTCATCATTAGCGCCTATAGCGAATGCGAGGGAGATTGCCAAAATAATTAAAACGATAACTAAAATTGAAGTTAGATCGCTCACCATATCAAATCGTAGTTTTATATTTTAATCGAAAATTAAATATTTAATCGCTAAAAATTGAATGTACTCTGAAAAACTCTTGATGTGGTCAGCCATCATCATTACACCTTCTATTAATTCTTTCAAGTAAAGGAAAGTTCTTGATAAATAATCCATATCATAATTATACAGTCTGTTAAGAAGTTGCCACTCTTTTATTCTCATCTTACGCCTTTCGTCTTTTACATTTTCGCAGATATCGTGAGCTTTGAGTAAATCAGAACCAATAAATTTGATTGCGTCTGTTAATTGATTTGAAATCAATTTTAACGATTTAAGTATATTCATTATTTGGAGTTTAAACTCTTCATCAGGAAACACAGCTCTATAAAGGAGCATTTTGTTAGCAGAAAATTCTCCAATATTTTTGATATCGTTAATTTTATGAAATATTTTTAGCCTATCCGCCTTTGAAAACATTAATTTAGATTTAAATATCTTAGATTCAAAAGCTTTTTTGATTCGAACTTCAGTATGAGTCTCAATGACATAATTTAGATTTTTTGTGAAATTGTCAAAATCTTCCTCGACAAGAAATTCAATGCCTTTAATTAATTTCAAATTTTGTTCGTTTATGTTATCAATAAATAAGTCCGTTAATTCATCAATCCTTAATTTTTTTAACTCTTTATCACTTATCTCCTTCATACTGAATATAACCCTTGAGAATTCTTAAAATTTTGATATATACTATATATATAATTATATAGAATTAATAATTTCTATTGGAAATTTAATTTTACCCTTTTTTATTAATATCAAAATAAAAGATAAGGTATGTTAGAAAACTCGTAGTCTTACTTGAAATTTAAATTAATTTTTTTATTATCACCATAAGATGCGCAACGTTCAAAAGTTCTACTTTTTTCGGTGTTATCACTGTGGTGAATGGTTTTATAGTAATAAAATATTAAAATCAAAAAAATGTTGGAAATGTAATCAGTCGTTTCAGTTTAAAAATTCTGTTAAAATTTCCAAGATGGTAACGCTCCAAGAAGCCATTAAAACTATCAAGAACCTAAAGATGAGTGGAGAAAAAGAACCTCTTTTTTATTATCTTAACCCAAAAGATAATTTTAAATGAAAATTATTCTAAAAAATAAAATTATTTAAACCTCTATTCTTCAATCTTTTTAAGATTCTAAATATAATATTATTTAATTTTTATTAATAATTCATATACGGTGATTTGGTGAATACCATGGAAATTAAAGACGAATTAAAGCTATTTGATATCGATTTTATAAATCACTTAACTCAAGAAGCGGGAAACCAGATCGATTATTGGGATATAAGAGCAACGATCAGCAATGGAACATCTATAGATTTTACGGATCAAAAAAGTACAGAAATCTCTTCCTATGAAATTACAAATTGTGGGATAAGAACTTTTGTGAATGGAGGTTGGGGATTTTATGTGTTGAAAGATCTTAACAAAGATTTAATTAGAACAAACTTTTTAAAATCGATTAAGCTAGCGAAATTAACAGAGTCTTTATCAAAACACAAGTTCAAAATCAAAGAAGTTGACCCTATTATCAAAACTTTTAAAATTAAGAGTAAGAGAAAACTGGCAGATGTAGATATTGAAGAAAAGATTCTTCTCGTAAAACATCACGAAAAACTTGCCTCTAATTATTCTAAAAAGGTAAAAAACACGCATACGATTTACATGGATGGTGTTAAGAGCTACGTTTTTATAAACTCGTTTGGTAGTTGTGTTAATCAGGATCTTTCATATTTACGCCTGTTGAATATCGTTTATTCCCAAAAAAGTGGTGTAATCCAAAGATCGATTAATTCTGTCGGAGGTTTAGGGGGATTCGAAATATTATCTACAGAGAAAGCAGAAAATTTAAGCATTAAAACAGCAAAAGAATCAATTAAATTATTAGACGCAAAATCTCCGATTGGTGGAAAATTTACGCTTATAGCCGATCCTAAACTTGCCGGAACCTTAATTCACGAAGCACTTGGACATGCTTGTGAAGCAGATTTAGTTTTGAGCAAGGAAAGCATATTGAAAGGAAAAATTGGCCAAGAGGTGGCTGTAGACGACTTGAATATAGTGGATGATCCCTCAATGGGACAAGGTTCTAAATTTGGATTACCATATGAGTTATTTGGGTGTTATTTTATAGACGATGAAGGGATCCCTTCCCAAAAAACAGTGTTAATTGAAAATGGAGTGTTTAAAAATTATTTACATAACTTAGAAACCTCTTCTAGAATGAATGTACCTCCAAATGGCCATGGAAGAGCTTCATCTAGCTCTTCTAAGCCTCAAGTTCGAATGGGATTTACTTATATAGAACCAAAAGACTGGAATGTCGATGAAATGATTCAAGATACAAAAAACGGAATTCTTTGTGAAGACTTTTTGTACGGTTATACGAATCCGACCACAGGAAACTTCCAATTTAAATGTAAATTTTCCTATAAAATTAAAAATGGAGAAAAACAGGAATTGATGAGAGATGTTGCGTTGTCAGGTATGATTTTAGAAGTTTTAAAAAAAATCTCCGCTATTGGTGATAAAAACACATTCGGCTTTTCATCTGGAATATGTGGTAAAGGTGGTCAGAGCGTAAGAGTCTGTGACGGTGGCCCATACATTAGGATCGACAATATAACTGTCGGAGGATTGAATTAAATGGACGATACAAATGATATTTTTGAACTTGCCAATTATGGGATAAAAATCGCAGAGAGGAAGGCTCCAAACTTTAAATGTGCTGAAATCTTCGTTGGCAAGAGCGAATATACCAACATCGAACTCGAAGAAAATTCAATAAAATACAGTGAAATTGGAAGTGATCATGGAGTTTCGATAAGAATTTACAATAAAAGAGGTTCTTTAGGATTTGCATTCACCAATAAATTAAATAAAAGAATTATAGAAAAAATTATTAAAAACGCTATAAAGATGATGAATGCAGGTACTGCCGATCCCAACTTTCAAGATTTACCCTTAAAATACAAAACTTATCCCAATGTTAAAAATTTATACGATATCAGTATTAAAAAATTAACCATCGAAGACTCAATTGAATATGTTAAAGAACTGATTAAAATATGTAAAGACGATGACTTAGCGATTTCTCAATCTGGTGATTTCACATCTAGTTGTAATATTTCCTATGTATTCAATTCAAATGATATCGAAGTGTTTGAAAAAGAGACCGTATTTTCTATTTCGTCCAACATTATTGTAAAAAATAAACTTACTGGAGAGACTTCAAATGGGTACGAATCCCAAATGAAAAGAAAACTAAAGGATATTAACGGAACAAACACCGCGATTGAAGCTTTAAAAAACGCGAAAAGAAATCTTAATAGAATTAAAATTAAGACCAAAAAGATGCCTGTAATTTTATCTCCTAAAGGAACTATAAATCTTATTTTAAACCCAATTGCTTCTGCAATAAACGGGGAACTATTTCAATATAAACGAAGTTTTCTGGTTGATAAGAGAGAAAAAGTTATTGGTTCTGAATACTTAACGCTTGAAGATAACGCATTAATAGATGGTGCTATAGGATCTAGTAATTTCGATGGAGAGGGTGTCCCTTGCAAGAATAAAAAAATTATAGATAAAGGAATTTTTTTGAAATCGGGCTTATTACACAACAGTTATACCGCAGGGAAGGAAGGCGTTGAAAGCACTGGAAACGCGTCTAGAAGGGCCTTTAGTTCTGTCCCTTCTATAGGTATATCAAACTTCGATATGCAAACTGGAACTTCTTCTATAGATGAAATGATACAAGATGTTAAAGAGGGAATACTCTTAAATTCTACCGGAGATTCGGCAAATATTGCTACAGGGGATTTTAGTGGATTAATTTCCCAAGGAAATTTAATTAAAAATGGAGAAATAAAGCAAGCTTTAAACGAAACTATGTTTGGTATAAATCTTTTGGATTTGTTCAAAAATATTGATGCTGTCTCAAAAAATTATAGCATTTATGGATCATTTAAAGCCCCTTATGTAAGAGTCAAAGATGTACAAATTATAGGATCTAAAGATTAAATTATTACGATTTATTTTATTGCTATAATTAAGATTTATTCTATTTTTATCTTTTAATTTTCAAGATTGTTAAGAAGTAATATTTAATCTTACATATACAACATCATAAAATCTTCTAATTCCTGCAGAAGGGATTTCCCATAATTCCGCAATTATAGTTTGATTCGTTCCAGCCTGTGAAAAGGAAACGTTAAATGCATTTGAAATCCAAACCCCACTATGTGATAAAGTAATTGATGACGAATTTACAAATGAGGTTGCGTTTATTGAGGGTGATGAGCTTAGTACAGTATCGTTATTTCCCTTTAAAATTTCTAATTGGAATGAAAAATCCCGATTTAAATAATTTCCAACAGAAATATAAAAAGTAATATTTTCGTCAACTGCAGCATTTGTAGGGTAATTTTCTGCTTTTTTGTCAGAATTCAAAATACCAAGATACCAATAACCGGGTTTAGGTGTTAATACGGCATAAATTATAAAGCCAGAAACAATGATTATACCAATAATTAAGAGAATTTTGAGAATTTTATCAAATTCTTTATAACTATTAAGTACTTTTCTTTTTTCCTCTTTACTATTCATTTTAGACATTATCTTTAAACCAAGCTATTGTTTTCAATAACCCCTCTTTTAAAGAAGTTGTAGGTTGCCAATTTAGAATTCTTTTTGCTTTTCTTAAATCAGCAGATCTTCTAACAGGATCGTCAATAGGTAAAGGCTTGAATACAATTTCTGAATTAGAATTAGTCAATTCTTTTATGATTTTAGCTAATTGTATAATAGTGTATTCTTTATTATTACCCAAATTAATAACTTCTCCAATTGTTTCGTCTTTATAAACTACCTTTAAAATCCCTTCAATCTCATCTACAACATAAATGAAAGAGCGAGTTTGAGAACCATCGCCAAAAATTGTTATATCTTCGTCGTTTAACGCTTGATGAATAAAGTTTGGAACTACTCTTCCAAACTCTGGCCCATATCTGATTCTTGGTCCCGAAGTGTTAAAAATTCTTATTACTTTCGTTCTGATTCCGTGCTGTAATTCATACGCTTTGACAAAAGCTTCTCCAGCCCTTTTAGACTCATCGTAACAACTTCTGGGACCTACGGGGTTTACATGCCCAAAATAAGTTTCAGATGTCGGAATTGCTTCATCGGGAGGATTACCATAAACTTCCGAAGTACTTGTATAGAAAAATAAAGCATTATGGGCTTTCGCAATACCTAAAGCGTTCATCGTTCCAAGAGTATTACTTTTTAGTATTGGAATTGGAAATCTTTTAAATTCAAATGGAGATGCCCTGCTAGCCAAATGCATAACAATATCAATTCTCTTAATATCGCCCACGCAAATCCCTTTTGGATGATGAGTAAATCCAAAATAAATAGGATTAGAAATATCGTGATTAATAAAACGGAAATTTTCTTTTTCCATCAATTGGGAGATATTATCGAACCTCCCTGAAGTTAAATTATCTAAACATATGCAATATGCCCCTTGTTTTACTAGAACATCGCACACCCAAGAACCTAGGAATCCTGCGCCTCCAGTTACTAAAATAGTTTTGTTTTGAAATGATATGTTATCTTTACTTAAACGATCAATTATTTCAGAAATATCATCTTGTATATTATAAGTCATATTTATGTACCGTCTTTTTATATTATATTAAATTTTCAAAAAATTATTAAATTTATTAATTTCAAATTCTAAATAATTAATTTCCTTATAATTAAAAATTAGGTAGCGATTTTAAAATCATCTGTACCATTTGGTCGACAAGAATTTTTTTCAATATAGTGGAATTAGCGCGTTTTTTGACCACAATACTGGCAGTACTTAAGTTCCAATGGATAATATTTACTACAACTAGAACATTTTTTTAAAGAATTCTTGAGAATCTCTCGTCCAAGCATTTCGAAGACATTTTCTACATTTTCTCCCGTCTTTGAAGAAATTCCAATTATATCTCCTTGAAATTTGTATTTATCAAATACTTCTTTAGCCTCTTCATGTTTGACTTCCCTTTGGTTTTCTAAATCAATCTTAGCTTCAATCATTAATTTTGTTTTTGGAGAATTTGGAACGGAAGTAATAACCTTAATCCAATTGTGAAGATCTTCTAGAGAATCTTTATTTGTTATGTCGTAAAGCATTAAAGCCCCAGAAGCACCCGAAACGTAAGAGGGTAATAAAAGACGAAACTTTTTTTCTCCAGCAAAATCCCAAATATTGAGGAGAATCTCTGTATCATCCACTACAACCTTTTTTGTTTCGAAATCAACCCCTATTGTCGATAAAGTTGATTTATCAAACTTTCCAGTGGCGTAGCGCCTAATGAGTGAAGTTTTTCCTACATTTTTAGCACCGGCTACTATTACTTTAAATTTGATAATTGTTTTTCCACCAAGTTTTTTGATTATAATCTTATTAATGTAAATATTAAAACAAAAGTATTAATCTTTAATCATAAAAATTTTATTACTAATTTTAATTGTTTGTTTTTTCAATTTTTAAAAAATTTCTCATGCATTATGAAATTTTATTACAATCTTTTTAGTATTATTTACCATAAAAAATATCCTTTTATTTATAGAATTCAATTTTGAATAAAAAAATGCTAAATTTACTTCCACGTGTGTGTTCTTACGCTTTTACATTAAAAACTATAAGCAATATTTTAATAGAAAAAAAAATATTGTCAAATCATGGAAAATCGTTCGAATAAAAAATATATCGGGACTTTATCACAAAAAGAGTTAATGAAATTATACGCTAAGCATGTGAACGCACCAAAAGTCCGCACTTTTAAAGGATTTGGATTAGGTGTTGTACCGGGAGAGCGGAAAGGAGTTAAACTTGGGACACTTGCTGGACCAAAACCTTCTGATCCACCAATGGAACTGTTTAATTGCCATACTTGTGGAGGTGTTTATAATTTAGGTCATCAAAATCCAAGAATTATTCAAGTTCTTAAGGATGCCTTAGATGGAGGGTTAGATATTGGTGATCACCTGTTATTATCAGAATGGAGAGCTATTTTGGGGAAAAGATTAGCGGAATTAATGCCTCCAGGAATAACAAAAACTACATTTGGAGTTAGCGGTGGTGAAGCAGTTGATACTGCCATTAAGTTTTCAAGGGCATATACAAAAAGGAAAGGTTGTATCTCCGCAATTGGAGGATTTCACGGACATACCGGATTTGCCTTGGCAACTGGAGACCCTGGCTTTAAAGAAAACTTTCTATGGAATCTTCCTGGTTTTGAGCAAGTTCCTTTTGGCGATGGAGACGCCTTGAAAAAAACTATTTCGGACGATGTTGCGTGCGTTATTTTAGAAACAATTCCTGCAACAGCCGGAGTATTAATCGCTCCAGAAGGGTACTTTTCAGAAGTTCGGGAACTCTGCGACGAACATGGTGTTATGATGATCATTGACGAAGTCCAAGCCGGACTTGGGCGAACAAGTCATTTCTGGGCGATTTATGGTGGTTTATATGAGAATGAAAAAGTTGTTCCTGATTTTATGGTTTTAGGGAAAGGTATGAGCTCGGGGATATATCCAATTTCTACTTGTAGTTACAAACCATTTATAGAGAAGTCAGTTTTTAAGGACGACCCGTTCATTCATATTTCTACAACTGGTGGCTCAGATTTGGGTTGTGCGATTGCGTGCGAGATGTTAGACATACAGTCCGATCCCGTATTTTTAAAACATGTAAAAGAAATGGGTAAGTTATTTGGTAAAGGTTTAGAAGAAATAGCGGACGATAATTCTGAACTAATAAAAGAAGTGAGGGGAAGAGGCCTTATATGGGGGATGGAGTTTAATAGTGAAACATTTGGGCAATTAGCTATGCTCTCCATAATAAAAGAAGGCGTGTTACAAAATTACTGTGGTAATAGAAAAGATACTCTTATTATGATGCCACCATTAATCGTGAAAGAAGAGGAAATTGAAGAGATTATTGAGAGAATAGGTAAAGGTGTCCATAATCTTAAAAAATTAAGTTAATAATATTTTTTTTCTAAATTTAGGATTCACTATGATATTTAAATCTACTTAATTTATAGATTTCTTGAGCGATTTTCTTTCCAATATTCTCAACTTTCAATAAATCACCAATTTCAGCGTTGAAAATATCTTGGAGGGATTTCAATTCTCGAAGAAGGTTTCTTGCTCTAAGCGCATTTACGCCAGGAACGCCTGCAACAATGTATTCTAATAAACGAGAAATTTCGATGGGTTTCTTCTCAAACCTTAGTTTTAATTCACCTTTAACACTAGATTGTTCTTTTTTCGCTAATTGAAAAAGGAAAGTAGCAGTTTCAGTGGAATCTTTTGTTTTGTATATAGAAATTCCTAAATTCAAAATAATGGATGTTAATGCACCGTAAAGCGCGTTTTGATTAATATTTGAATTAATAAAAAGGTCTCCTTCTAAAATTAAGATGGGTCTAATAAAATTATTTTTTAAATCATTCAATTCGTTAAATAATCTTCCATCCTTAATAGAATCGTTAAAATCTTGAGCAGATTTTCGTTCAATCCCAACTCTTTCTGACACTACGTAATCAGCCACTGATAGTTGTTTTAATTTTAAATCAACTCCCATTAACGATAGCGTCCTAACAACCGCAGAGGCGGTTTCTCTATTGTCACAAATAATAGTAAATTTTTCAGCACCTTCAATTTTTTGGATCAACTGAATTTTGTTTTGATTTTTCAAATTAGCCTTATCTCTACCTTCTTTTTCTTTTTTAACGAAATTTAACAGACTCGATTGCCCAACGACTTTAGAGTTGGAATCAGCTTCTTTTATTTTTTTTAAACTCTGTCTCATAGTACGCTCCTTAGCTCTTTCTGCCCAATAGTACCCTTCATCACGAGTGCCCTCAGCCATCAAAATAATAACTTTTCCTTCTTTTTTTCTTCCAGTTCTCCCACGACGTTGAATTGAACGTACAGCACTCGGAACGACGTCGTAAAAAATAACTAAATCACATTCTGCAATATCTAATCCTTCTTCGCCAACACTCGTTGCTATTAATGTATTGTAAATTCCCTCCTTAAAATCGTCAAGAAGACTGATTTGTTCCTTTTGAGTTAAACCTTTGTCAGATGTTTTATTCTGTTGTCCAACGAATTTATGTGCCGTTATGTTTGGATCTTTTTTAAGAAATTTAACTATATTGTTAACAGAATCTCGGAAATGACAAAATACTAAAATTCTTGAACTCTGATTTCCAATTATCTGATTATGTAGAATTTTTGCTAATTTCTCTAGTTTAGGATGTACAAGTCCTTTTATTTTGTTAGCTTCAATTAATTCAATAACGTGTTTAATGTTAGGATCTCTCAAGAGTTCTTTTAACGATTTATTTGCTGTGTTTTGTTTTATCTTTTCTATGTTTTTTTTCATGTAATCATCTAAAGCGCTCAATCCCTGAGTTTCTATTAGTTCATCCATATGAGAAAGCCTTATAGCATTTGCAGCATATTTTTTAGCTGTAAATAATTGGAACTTCTCGTCATCAGCTCTAGATGTCGAAATCCTCCCATTGATTACTTTATCTAAAGCTAATAAATTCTTTCTTGTAACTTTAGAGATATCTGATGTATTCAATAATTCCTTTTGTTTTAACCATTTATAAATTGTTCTTAATTTTTCTGAAATAATTTTTTTAATATCTAAAAACTCGCTTGGAAGCTTAACCTTAATCCACTCGTTATCGACTTTATAAATATAAGGTTTAACATCTGAATCAAGATCAGTTCTAATTTCGAGGTGATCGATAAATAAATTATTCTTTATTTCGTTTATCTTTCCTTCCGTTGATCCTGGACTTGCCGTAAGCCCTAATATTTGGGGGTTTTTCGAAGATTCCATGTACTTTTTAGCAATAAAACAATATGCGTAATCCCCAACAGCGTGATGGCATTCATCAAAAATAATTAAACTAACACTGTTTATTGAATAAAGATTTGAAATAATATCATTTTGGAGCACTTGTGGCGTCATAAAAGCGACCTTTAAACCATCCCATAATTCTTTCCTTTTTTCTGGTGAAGTCGTTCCTGTAATTGCTTTCAAGCTTTGAGACGGAATAAGAGATAATCCTAAGAACGATTTATAATGTTGATTAACTAATGGTTTGGTTGGAGCTAAAAATATTACTTTTGAATTGGGTTTTTCTGTTAATCTCTGTACCGCTAACATTAAGCCTATAATCGTTTTTCCTAACCCCGTAGGAATAACCACTAAACAGTTGGTGTTTAGGCAATTAATAAATATACTTTCTTGATAAGCTCGCCTTAAGACTGTATTTTCTTTAATTAATGGGTGAGATATATACTGTTCTTTTTTTGATATAGAGATCACCAGAAAATATCGTTCTAAAAGGCTCTTAAGAGTTATGTTTTTAATATATGTTTTAAAGTTACAGAGTCTATAGAATCTCTTAAATTATATTAATACCTTTTATTATTAAATTTATTATTAATAAATTTAAATTTCTCGATAAAATTAGCGCGAGTGGTTTAGCCGTATAACGACACGCTCACACCGTGTAAATCTTCGCTGATTTACAGCGTAAATCTCGACGGTCGGGGGTTCAAAAAATTGAAAATCTATTTCAAATTGAATAATTCCCCCCTTGCGCACCATATTTAG
>DAOUUT010000213.1 GCA_030668025.1 Promethearchaeota archaeon | reverse complement strand
CCACTCTAACCGAATTAATTCAGGGTTTAACCAAACAACATTGTTCTTAAAGTGGTTGGCTATTTCTCTAACGTAATAAATTCCGGGCATCTCATTTCTATGGTAATAATAAATCGAACCATATCGCTCCGTAAGCTCCCACGACGTCACAATTTTTTGAAATGTGTTTCAAAAAAACGAAGAAAAGAGGGAATTTCTTCCCAGAAATGTTTGGAATCAAATCAATACTGCGATAGACTGGTTACTAACAAGTAATTTCTTGAATAGTCTCATTCTAACAATTAAATATTCAGAAATGTTTCAATCGTTATTATAATTATAATCTCTACTATAATCTGATTTTAGATTTACAATAATTAATTTTTACCTTAATTTTCTTTTAAATATAACTATAACATTATCGTTTTATGGCTAATATTGACAAGAAAGATTCCATAACTAATTCGAGAATTAATAATAACATTAGAGATTTGGACCCTAATTTCTGGACCATTATTGAAGTATTACGCTGCCCTAAGTTTAGTGATAAAAGTAAGAAACCTCCCTCATGGCTATTTGATCCTCTTTTTAGCGATAAACACGTTTATGGACTCGAATTGAAGCTCACTCCTCAATTTTCGATGAAATTTATCTTAATGGGAAGCGGTTCTACTTTTAATTCGAAAGATGCGTTCAGATCGGGTATAAAGTTTCGTGATAACCTTCGAGCACGGTTTCCAGGCATAGAAACTAAAGTAACTGTACGTTCTGCTCTACACTATTACAATGAAAAAAATAAGCGTTTCTGGGAAGTCAAAATACCAAGACGGGATGATTTTTATTATGGTAATATTAATATTTTCCAAAAACTCATCAATTTTGTTTGGCTAAACCGTACAAATAGAAAAATTACAGCATATATATTCTGGCATAGGAATTTCAATCATAAAAATTATCCTCGTCCCAAAGCTACTCCTATAGAAGATCTAAAGCCCGATTGGTTAGAAAAACATAAACAGCATTACCTAAAATATTATTTACTCCGAATTTTAATTAATGTAGAATTAGATGATAATATTAATCTAAGTGTAGCTGATTTAGAACTAAAGGGACAACTCGAATCACTAGCGTCAGGAATTCAAAATAGTTCTGGACGTGGAGCAACTTTAAATTTAGCCAAAGCAGATACATGGTATCAAATTTTAAATGATGATTTTTTTGAAGAGGATCATGCAGCTTTTATTGAACCGAAAGAATTTGATTTTGTGTTCTTAAATAATATCCCTCTTAAGAAGGGCATGTGGCTAAAGGATGAAAACGTGGAATTAGAGCCTTATAACGAATCAGATCCTGAAAAAGTTAAATTAGGCTCTCTATTGTATCGAGGATCACTCACAAACCATGAAAAATCAATGAAAATAGATCATTTACACCAACGGGTTCTTATAGCGGGTAATAATGGTGTAGGAAAAACCTCATTTTCAATTGATCTATTAACTCAGATTAATAAGAAACACAAGAATGTCGGGTTCATTTATGTGAATACTGTAAAACCTGACCAAGATCTGCTTTTTAAAATGGGTAGTAGTTTTAATTTATTACTCAAATGGAATACACCAAAGTGCCGAGTACCTTATATTAATAAAAATGGAAATATTTACGACACCGCACGATATATTATCGCACAATTGGGACTAAAAAACTTTTTTGAGAGCAATTTAATAGAAGTGCTTGATTTATACTTGAAAGAACATGGAATGCCTCCTAAATCCATTAAAGTCTTATTAAATAACCTTGTTAAATTTATCGAAGCTGATAATGAATTAGATAATAAGACGAAATATCGCAGGATATCTTATCTTAAGACGCAGATCGCAAAAATTACAAGAGATAAACACATAATAGACAGTTTAAGACTAAATGATACTACACCTCAATGGTTCGACGTGCTCATGAAAGGAGGAGGAATTTTCCTTGATTTAAGTAGTTGTAAAAGCCGAGAGGCTCAAAGACTATTCCTATGTGCTCTTTTTAATTATTTAAAGGATAAATTACCCCAAACTAACAAACTAAAGGTCATAATCGCAATTGATGAAACACACCGTCTCGCCCAAGAACAAATGGGACAACACGTTCACGATGATGATTTTATCTCATATAAAGGATTTCAGGACTTCTTGGCTGAATTAATTGAAGAATCGAGAAGCCAAGGGATTTCCTTCATGTTTATTGATCAGGATCCCAAACTACTCATGAGTAAAGTACGAAGCGCTCCAATGATCCACTTCATCTTTAGTTTAGACGAAGAAAATGCAAAAAAATTAGCTCATAACAAAGAACAAGAAGAGCTCATTAACAATCTCGGAAATCGGGAAGTGTTTTGTAGAAATAAAATCACTAAAGAACGTTTCGTGTTCCGTACTAATGATATATTTTAAAAATAATAATCTGTTTTATAACAGATAACTAAGGTAATTTTTTCATGATGCAAAGATTGGATTTAGTTAATTAATAACTCTAAGAATTAATTTTATAAAAAGATTATATTGGTAGTTGGGTTGACTGTTTTTTTTATTTAAATGCTCTCACCCAGAATAATACTTGAGGTTTTTATTAACATGTATGAAAGTAAATATAACGACGAGAAGGAGTCAAAAGAAAAGGAGGAACGAAAGGACATCTACAACGACAAGCAAGAAGAAAAGGAAAAATTCACACCCTCCCTAACCTCACCCAAGGAGAATAAAACGCGAGATTTCTCTCCAAAACTTACTGGAGATGATAAAAAGGAAAGAGCCTTCAAACCATCATTAGATAACCCCAAGGAAGCTGAAGATACTAAATTCAAACCCAAATTAGATAGTGATACCAAAAGTAAAGAAAATAATTTTACCCCCTCGCTTGAAATGCCAGAGAAAAAAGAAAGAGCTTTCAAACCTGCTTTAAACTTTAAAGAGAAAAATGAATTATATCCTAATGAAAACACTTTAATATCAAATCTCTCACCGAAGTTAGTTGAATATGTCAATTATGCAAAAAATATGGGTAAGGATAAGATTCCCAATCCCTATCCTAATCGGGGTATCAGAATTACAGATAAATTTAAAGAATGGATCAAGCAAAATGAATCTGATCCATCTAAAATCAAAAACTGGCTAAAGCAAGTTGAGAACATCAATAACGGAAAATTTATTCAAGAAATGATTAAAAAAGAAATATCAACCACAAACAAATCCCTAAAAGAAATTCCAAGAAATTTAAAGGATTATGGCTTAAATATGAGTCCTTATACTGTCAAGAACATTGCATTGAATCAAATATATAACAATGATCAAGTGAAGTTCAGTGAGAGGTTCCCAAGCGGAACGGGAGGTTTTCTTCAAGAGAACTATTCCCTTGATAAGAGAAACATTACAACTGATAACATTCAACTCCTTAAAGAAAAATTCATTCAATACCATGATTTTGCTAAACAGAACAACCTTCAAACTCCATACGCCAATAGAGGGGCAAAAATTACAAACGAATTCATTAAATGGATTAGAGATAATGAGAAAGATCTTAACGCAAGAAAACAGCTTATCAATGCTGCCAAAGCAATTACAAAGAGCGGTGAAATACCTCAATTTGTAATGAATAAAACAATAAATTCAAATTCTTCGATGAGAGCTATTTCAGGAGAGTTAAAAAATTTTGGAGTTTATCTTTCACACCATGCTATCAGTAATTACGCTCGAGATCATGTTTTGAAAGATGAAAATTCTAAAATCGAAAGATTTCCAAGTCCAACTGAAATGATTCCTAAAGAAATATATAAAAAAATTAGAAATGAAGTTAAAATGTATCATCCAATCCCTCAACGATGGATTAGTAAGAAATTGGATGTCACAAGAGGTGTAATTGAGAGAATTGCAAAACTTGAAAATTCTAAAGTAGAATATGAAAGAAAATGGCCTGCGAGAGAGAAAATTACAGAGGAAATTCGAAATTCTGTTATTAATGATATTAAGAAAACAAGTCATAATATGAGTCAAATTGCGGATAAATTTGGTATTTCAGGTCATAGTGTAAAAAAATTTGCTAAAGAAGATGTTTTTAAAGCTGATCTTAAATCTTTTGAAGAAAGATTTCCAATGACTATTTTATATCGAAATTTAGGAGTGTACACCCATCAATGTATACTTGATAAACTGACGGGTTACTTCAATGAAAAAGGTGAGGAAAAATTTTTCGCTGAACCTAGAATATATCCAGGTGTTTCTAAAGGAAGTGATGGATTAATATTAAATGATAAAAATTATCTTCAAAATCGATTGAAAAATCCTTCTAATGGTGAAATCTCAAAGCTTATCCATGGAATACAAGTAAATTCAGTTGATAATCAATTTGATCATATAAAAGCTATCCAGTTTGATCTTACTAATGATATAACTGATCAGAATATAATAAATAAAAGTATCAAGTATGAACGCCCAGATTTAATGCTATATATAGTTGGTACTAATTGGTACCCTTATGATCCTATAAAAAATCTTCCAAATGATAGTTCTATACTTTATCCCGAAAATACTAAAGTAATTAGTCATGATTTATTAGCGGATTTTATTGGACTTCAAGGAGAAGACAGAAATCATTTTGAACAAATTATAAATCTAAACTATGATGAAGATATTGATTCTTTAAAAAAACTACATGAAAAAAATAACATCAATAGGAATAATAAAGAACAATTACGAGAAGAATTAAAAGATAAAGGATTAATAAAGAAGTACATAAATGAATATTTTAAAATCCCTAGGGAAACAAAAAAAGTTCAAAAAAAGATAAATTAATTAATAGTTTAAGCCTTTTAGTATCTGGACTGTGGTATATTGGTTTTTGCCGCCAGTTCTTAAGTAATCCATAGCTTCTTCGATTCCCTCTACAGTCAGATTATACATTGGGATGATGCTGGATATTATTTTTCTTGTCCAGGGCACCCATTCAAGTCGTATTAATTCAGGATTAAGCCAAACGATGTTATTTTTAAAATGATTCGCAAGGTCTCTAATGTAATAAATACCAGGCATCTCGTTTCGATGGTAATAGTAAATGCTTCCATAACGTTCGGTGAGCTCATAACTCGCCTATACCGGAAATTAACCGGAAGTCGGTTATCCTATAGCAGCGTCGCCCACCACTACAACTTTATATTTACTATTATATTTTTTTATAAAATCTTCGAAATCTGTTGCCTCATCTGGATTTCGTTGAGCGTTGTGATAGACCTTATCATAGACGCAGTTATGGAAGTAATAAAACTTAAAATCTTTCCAATGCGACATGTTGTTAGCAGCAGAAAAAAGTAAATTGACTAGATGAGCGTAGGGGGTCATACTTCCTCCAACATCCATAAGAAGGATAAGTTTTACGTTGTTTTTCCTTTTTTTTTCGAAAATAAGGTCAATATCCCCGCCATTTCGAGCAGTTTCATCAATTGTTTTATCCATGTTTAACTCGTCTTGCTTCCCTATCTCTTCCAATTTTTTTAGACGCTTCAATGCGACTTTAATTTGGCGAGTGTCTAAAACGATATCTTTTCTGTAATCAGCAAAGATTCTTTTTTGGGCGATTTGTATTGCCATACGCATACCAGACGAACCACCCACTCTCATGCCCATTGGGTTTTGTCCTGAATGACCAAATTGAGAAAAACCTTGAGTTCCAATCCATTGATCTCCAAAATTATGCTCTCCATCCTGTTTTTTAAGTAATTCTTCGAAATGTTTTTGTAATTCTTCGATATCAAAATGTTGGTTAAGAAATTCCTGAAATCCGTCAGGTAATTCTGGTGGATTAATATCTTTTTGAAGCCAATCCCATATTTCTTGTTTGATTTCTTCAGGGAACTTTAAAGACGCGTCTTTGAAAAAGTTAGCAAACGAAATATCGTAAATGTCAAAGTGATGTTCATTCTTACATAATATAGATCTCGAAATATAGTAGAACTCGACCATGTTATGGATAAGACCTTTTTCAAGGGCTTCCATAAGGGTCATATACTCCGTAATACTAACCGGTAACCTTTCTTTTAGGTAATAAAAATACTCAACAAACATTTATTTAAAATCAATAAATTTTAATTTTTTATTCAGTAATTTAAAATTGATTATGTAGGGAACTTAATTTTTTCTAAAGCTATTTCGAGATCTTTTTCCTTTTTAAGGAGCACTCCAAGAAATGGTATTCCGTGCTTCAATTCGTCTAGGCTTATTCCACTTTTCAATAAAACGCCGATCCAATCCAGAAGTTCAGATGTTGAGGGCATTTTCCTTAGTTTCGTGATCGTTCTTAACGCATAGAAATTTTTAAGGCATTGATCTAAAAGGTTCTGTTTCAGATTTGGAAAGTGAAGATTACAGATGTCTGCCATAAATTCCTTTGAAGGAAATTCTATATAATGAAACACGCATCTGCGTAAGAACGCGTCAGGAAGCTCCTTTTCGTTATTTGAAGTAATAATAACAATTGGTCGAGTTTTCGCTTTAATAAATTCTTTGGTTTCTTTCACATAAAATTCCATTACATCTAATTCT
>DAOUUT010000302.1 GCA_030668025.1 Promethearchaeota archaeon | reverse complement strand
TTTTATGGAATATAAAGAGGATATTGATGAAGCGAAAGAGCGAATGAGTGCGTGGTGGGATCGAGAATTAATTGATCGTCCTGTTTTTAGTTATTATTTTCCTAAAAAAAGGGGAAAACTTGGTGCGTATTTAGATATCGTCGGTGAAAATTGGGATTTAGCACAAAACAATGAAGAAATTGAAGATGCTCTTGATGGGATTGAAAAGCGAGCCGAAATTACATATTATGGTGGGGAATCGATTCCTACCTATTTCCCGAATTATGGTCCTGGCATTGTGGCAGCTGTTTTTGGAGTTAAACCAAAATTCCAATCGAATACAGTTTGGTTTAGCCGTCCAACAAAATTAGAGGATATCACAGAACATCTTGAAAGCGTCAAATTAAATCAAAACAACGAATGGTATTCGCGATTATTAAGAATTACTGAATATGCAGCAAAACGAGCCGGTAGAAACTATACTATAGCACAAACTGATTTAGGAGGTGTTTTAGACACACTTTCAGCGTTTTTAGGACCAACTAATATGATTTTAGCTATGAAGAGAAAGCCTGAAATTATTGACGCATGTCGTTCAATCATACTTGAAAAACTATTATACATTTATGATAAATTACAAGATATTATTGATAAATATGGAGATGGATGTAGTAGTTGGCTCAATGTTTGGTGTGGAAAAAGGAGTTATCCCATGCAATGTGATTTTAGTGCAATGTTAAACCCAAAATGGTTTAAAAGGTTTGCCTTACCTGATCTTGTCGCTCAAGCAGAACATTTGGATTACTCGATTTATCATCTAGATGGTCCCAACGCACTTCCTCACTTAGACCCCTTATTAGCCGAATCTGCTATAACGGGGATTCAATGGGTCCCAGGTGCGGGAAGTGCACCAATGGGGTCAGAAGAATGGATATCGCTTTATAAAAAAATTCAAAAAGCAGGTAAGAATTTGGTAATAGATGCCTCACCAGAGCAAGTTTCTAATTTATATAAAAATCTTGACAGCAAAGGGTTGTTTGTAAGAACCTTTTACCGAACAGAATTTATTACAAATCTCTACTTACCGAAATTTATGGGCGGTAATGATGGCAAGTTAATATTTAAAGGAAGGAATTGGATAGAAAAGCAAGGGAAAAAAAAATTAACGAAGGAAGAATTAGAGGAGTTCTTATTATTAAATGGAACGGAGTTAAATACCAAGTTTAAAAAAGATTTACTTAAGGAGATTAATAGTTCTATGATTGTAAAAAACCTCGTTTAATATGGCACTAATAATTTCCTAAAGTTTTAATGGATATTTTCGATATTTCTCTATAGCAGTTCTCATTGCTAAAACATTCTCCCACGGCATATTTAAGATGTCGTGACTAGGTCCTACGAAGAATCCACCACCTTTTCCGGCTTTCTTTATTGTGCTCCTTACATTTTCTTCAGTATCTTCGGGAGTTCCATGAGTTAAAACCCCTGAGGAGTCCAATGCACCCATAAAGCACAAACGGTCTCCTAGCGATTCTTTTAATCCAGCCAAGTCAACTCCTGCCGTTGCTTCTAAAGATTGGATGCAATTAAGACCAGCATCAACTAGATCAGGTAAATATTGATCAATTTTCCCACAAGAATGGAGTACGACTATCACCCCTTTTTTCTTGCATATTTGGTAAATTCTTTTGTGATAGGGAAGGATAAATTCTCGAAAAACTTTTAAAGAAAAAAATCCATTGTCCTTATAACCCAAATCATCGCCAAACATAACTATATCAACGCCTACTTCAGCTAACCTTTTAATTATTTCAATATTAACCTTCGTGTACTCGTCCATAATTTCGTGAATAAATTTTGGATTTTTACGTATATAATAAGCAAAACGAGTAAAAGAAAGACCCCCAATTAAAACTTCAGAAGGGTTTAAAGGTAAATTTGCCATTGGATAGAAATAAGGCGCAAGAGCTTCAACAAATCCTTCCCATGTTTGAGTCGAGTATTTAACCCTATCGTTGATCAATTCACTGGGTTTTCCATACTTGTCCCAATAAGAGTGCAAGATCTCTGGCTTTGTAAAATAGCCACCAACATACCAAGCATATTCCAAGCCTGTATTAACTTGCTTCACAGTTTTATATAATCTGCCGTCCATCCTATTAAGACGACAGCCAGCATATTCAGGAGGTGCGTTTTCGTATCTCACCTTTATTTTATTTTCCCCAAAGGGATCCATTCCATAAAGATCGGCGTTCCAAAAGCGTTGTTCTGTAATATAATATTTAACATTAGAGTTTGTATTTTTTACGAAACTATGATAGCTTTTTCTTTCTTCAGATTCTTTAAAAGCTTGGAAAGAAAGGCCTGTTTGCTCAAAACCAAATAAATGTATAGGAACCATATCAGGTTCGCCATCAAGCTCAAGAGCTTTTAAAACTCGTTCACGCTTCGATAATACCATTTTACCATCTTAAGTATATTTTTAATGGGAGAATGAATGATGTTAATTAGGATTATTGATATAGTTAGCTATTTTTTTTTAAAAATTGCTATTTTAAAGATTAAGTAATTAGTAAACTAAGTAAACTTATAAATTGATTTGAAATAGTAAAGCATTATATTGAATACAAAGGAAAAAAATATTATATGACGCAAGTAAACTGAGATTTTTAAATAAAAAGAAGTAATTTTTACTGGAATCAAATCTATTTAAGTATTAGCTCGAACAAATATTTCTTTGCGGAAACTATCGAATATAAACATAGTTCCGATTATTAATATTATAGGTGAAGTAATATTCAACAGGTCTATTAAGAATATTTCTGTTTTAAAAATACTTCCCAATCCAATAAGAATTACACCTACAATTATTTTCAAGGATTTCTGTTTTGGCGTTCCTGTATTTTTTAAAAGTATAAGGAACAATAAATAAGGAATAAATGAAGTCATTATCAAAAAATATAGCAGTATTATATCTGG